>NZ_JBAHYJ020000016.1:0-107862 GCF_036697665.2 Scytonema sp. PRP1
TGCACAAGTCCCCCAGTTGGTATACTCTATTACTGCTGATCCAAAGACCTTTAACGTAGTACTGAGCAACGAGTCACCCAATGTTTTTGGTCCCATATATGAAGGACTGTTGACTGAAAACGGCGTGACTGGCGAACTTCAACCAGGTATGGCTGAGTCTTGGCAAGAAGAAGGACTGCGGATTGTCTTTACCCTGCGAGAGGGGCTGAAGTGGTCGGATGGGGAGCCGCTAACAGTAGATGATGTTGTTTTTACCTTCAATGACGTTTACTACAACAAAGGTATTCCCACAAGCATTAGAGATATACTTTATATCGGTAAGAGTCGTGCTTTGCCAAAAGTCCGCAAATTAGATGAGCGCCGAGTAGAATTCATTGCCCCGGAACCGTTTGCACCGTTATTGAGAACAGTTGGAGGGTTGTCAATTCTTCCAGAACACGCACTGCGCCAGTCGGTTACTACAAAAAACAAAGATGGAAATCTCCTGTTTCTGTCTACTTGGGACACAGGTACAGATCCAAAAAAAATTATTTCTAATGGTCCCTATATGCTGGAGAGCTACTCAACGACTCAGCGCGTAACGTTTCGACGTAACCCTTATTACTGGCGACGAGATGCTCAAGGAAATCAACAGCCATATATTGAGCGCATAATTTGGGGAATTGTGGAAAACCCCGATACATACTTAATGCAGTTTCGCTCTGGGGGGTTAGACGTCATAGAAGTGCAGCCAAGGAATTTTTCTTTACTCAAGCGCGAAGAAAAGCGAGGGAATTTTAGCATCTATAACGGTGGACCAGATACTGGCACTATCTATCTTAGCTTCAATCTCAACAAAGGTCGTCGGAACGGAAAGCCCCTTGTCGATCCGATTAAGTCTCGCTGGTTTAACAACGTTGCTTTTAGACAAGCAGTAGCCTACGGTATAAACCGCGAACTCATGCTGAATAATGCCTTTCGAGGGTTGGGCGAACTGCAATACTCAGGGACTTGGGTAAAAAGCCCCTACTACCTTTCACCCAAACAAGGTTTAAAAGTTTATGATTACAACCCAGAAAAGGCAAAGCAACTACTACTGGGAGCAGGATTTAAATACAACGAAAAAAAACAGTTACTTGATGCTGATGGGAACCGAGTCCGCTTCACGCTGTTAGCGAATACTGGTAGCAGAACTGCTGAGGTTGTAGGTTCGCAAATGAAGCAAGATATGGCTAAAATTGGTATTCAAGTGGATTTCCAGCAGATTGACTTTAGCACGCTGGGAGATAAGCTAGGCAATACCTTTGAGTGGGAAGCTCTTTTTGGTGCTACTACTGGCGGTGGTGTTGATCCTAACAGTAGTGCCAATTTCTGGTCTCCCGATGGTGAGTTCCACCCATTTAATCAAAAAGCAGGACCAGGACAACCACCCCTAGAAGGTCGAGAAGTCGCTCCT
This sequence comes from Scytonema sp. PRP1, assembly GCF_036697665.2. Taxonomy (NCBI): domain Bacteria; kingdom Bacillati; phylum Cyanobacteriota; class Cyanophyceae; order Nostocales; family Scytonemataceae; genus Scytonema; species Scytonema sp. PRP1. Next base: position 1,436 of record NZ_JBAHYJ020000016.1, read on the forward strand.
TGGGAAGCAGAAATCGGTCGCTTATATATTGAGGGAGCGCAAGAGTTAAACGAAGACAAGCGCAAACAAATTTATTGGGAAGCACAGCGCATTGCTGCAGAATATGTCCCTTACATTCACTTGTTCACACCGCTTTCTCTGACGGCGGTGCGCGATCGCATCGAAGGAGTAAAATACTCTGCTTATGGCGGCGCGCTTTGGAACGTCTATGAACTGAAAGCTGTCAACAGCAAGGCTAGTTAATTCTATTCTCTGTTTGGGTTTACAAGCCCGGTTTCCCAAAGAAACTGGGTTTGTTTAACGTAGGATTGACACCACCCACTAATTACGCATCCAAGGTGTATGATGCGAAGAGATTAGTGTTTCACTCCCATGATATTTGCCCTCTTACCTTTTCGTCGCCGCTGGCTTTCGATTGTACTGATATTAACTCTATGGCTGAGTTGCCAGTTAATTTTCACCAGCTGCAACCCAGCCAAATTCAAGACTAATGCGGCGCAAGTCTCCCAATGGGTAACAGGTACTATTGGTGACCCAAAAACCTTTAACTACGCTTTCAATCAAGAGTATCCTCACGTTTTTTTGTTTACGGCTGAAGGACTGACAACCCTGAACGCTATAACGGGCAAAATTGAGCCAGCATTAGCTGAATCATGGAATATTTCTGATGATAAAAAGCGCATTATTTTTACCCTACGCGAGGGTTTGAAATGGTCTGATGGCGAACCACTAACTGCTGATGATGTCATCTTCACTTATCAAGATATTATCTTCAACCCAAAAATTCCTACTGATTGGAAAGATGGGGTTAAAGTTGGTTCGAGTGGAGCTTTTCCTAAAATAATAAAAATAGATAATCGTCGAGTTGAATTTACTTTCCCCGAACCTTTTTCACCTTTTCTTTATACAACGACAGGAGGTTCAACAAATTCAATTGCTATCTTACCAAAACACGCTTTAGAAGAATCTATCAAATCTCAGGATGCAAATGGTAATCCTCAATTTGTCTCGACTTGGACAACAGGTACCGACCCTGCAAAAGTTATTGTTAATGGTCCTTATAAAATAGAAAGTTATACTCCCAGCCAGCGTGTAGTGTTTCGGCGCAATCCTTATTACTGGCGCAAAGATAGTCAAGGAAATCAATTGCCTTACGTTGAGCGGATTGTTTGGCAAATTATAGAATCAACGGATACGATGATTCTGCAATTTCGCTCTGGTGGATTAGATACGGTTCTTGTGACTCCTGAAAATTTTTCCTTACTGAAACGGGAAGAAAAACGGGGAAAATTTACTATCTATAACGGTGGTCCAGAGTTTACCACAACTTTTATTTCCTTCAATTTAAACAAAGGTCGGCGACAAAACGGACAGCCTCTTATTAATCCGGTTAAATCTCGTTGGTTTAATACATTGGCATTTCGGCAAGCAGTTGCCCACGCTATCAACAGAAAAGCAATTTTGACTAACGTCTTTCGGGGAATTGGTACGCTCCAAGATTCACCGATTGAGCCTCAAAGCCCATTTTATACTCCTCCAAGCAAAGATGTGAAAGTGTATGATTACAATCCAGAAAAAGCTAAAGAATTACTATTAAATGCAGGCTTTAAATATAATGCTAGAAACGAATTGTTAGATGCTGATGGTAATCGCGTACGTTTCACTCTGTTAACTAATGTTGAAAATAAAACCCGTGTCACAATGGGTTCACAAATAAAGCAAGATTTAAGTAAAATTGGTATTCAAGCTGATTTTAATCCGATTACTTTCAATACCCTCACAGACAAGCTTGCGAATAGCTTCGATTGGGAATGTTACATAGGAGGTTTTGTTGGAGGACCAGAACCACATGATGGAGCAAATGTCTGGACACCTGATGGTGGATTACACGTCTTTAACCAAAAATCACAACCAGGACGAGAACCGCTCATTGGTAGGGAAGTCCCAGACTGGGAGGCAGAAATTGGTCGTCTTTATGTAAAAGCAGCACAAGAGTTTGACCAAAACAAGCGTAAGGAGATTTACGCCGAAACGCAACGTCTCGCACAGGAATATTTACCTTTCGTTTATTTGGTGAATCCTTTATCATTAGCAGCGATACGCGATCGCCTAGAAAATGTCAAATTCTCTGCTATGGGTTCTCAAAGAGGAGCGTTGTGGAACAAGTATGAAATTAAAGTCGCACAATAGTCATTAGTAATTAGTCATTTGTTACCAAGGATAAAGGACTACTCAACAAAGAACCCTTCGGGTTCGTCACTTGCTTTATGCCGGGAAACCCGTCCACCGCAGTGACTCACAAGCGACAAAGGAAAACAGACAAATGACAGATGAGAAATCTTTGCGATCGCTCTTAGAAACCGTTGCCAATGGTAACATCACCCCAGATGCAGCATTAGAAAAACTCAAAAATTTAGCTTATGAACCTGTCGGTGAGTTTGCCAAAATTGACCATCATCGCGCCTTAAGAACTGGCTTCCCAGAAGTCATTTGGGGACCAGGCAAAACTACAGAGCAAATTGCTCAAATTATGGAAGCTATGCGCCAACGCAACCCAGTGGTGATGGCAACACGCATAGAACCAGACGTTTTTGCTGCACTGGAAACAAAAGTTAATGGTTTGCACTACTACGACTTAGCACGAATTTGTGCCATCGTTCCGCCTACCATTGAACCACAGTATCCTGGCACAATTGGGATTCTTTCTGCAGGCACTGCGGATTTACCTGTTGCTGAGGAAGCTGCTGTCACCGCAGAACTTTCTGGTTTCCGCGTGCAGCGCCTTTGGGATGTGGGAGTTGCAGGAATTCACCGTTTGTTAAATAACCGCCATGTCATTGAATCAGCATCCGTGTTGATTGTCGTGGCGGGGATGGAAGGTGCTTTACCGAGTGTGGTTGCAGGTTTGGCAGATTGTCCTGTGATCGCTGTTCCTACCAGCATTGGTTACGGGGCAAGTTTTGGGGGTTTAGCGCCACTCTTGACAATGCTCAATTCTTGTGCTGCTGGTGTGGGAGTGGTGAATATTGATAATGGTTTTGGTGCGGCAGTACTGGCGGGGCAAATTTTGCGGACAGCTTATAAATTAAGGAATTAGAATTCTATCCACGCTATTTGTGGAAAAATCTGCCACCTTCACTATTTGGTAAGATAACCACCTGTTGCATCGATATCGGTGCCGACCATAATCGTAGCATCATCGGAAGACAGCCACATAACAACTCGTGCCATCTCTTCTGGGGTTGCCAGTCTGTTGATGGGATAATCTTTAGCAGTGGCTTGGGTCGTCGTACCCCAAGAACTCAACGCTCGACGCAACATAGGCGTGTCAACCGCACCGGGAGAAAAGGAGTTGACACGAATATTTTTACCCGTGAGTTCCATAGCTGCAGTTCTTGTAAGAGACATGACTCCAGCCTTGCTCGCCCCGTAAGGCGCAATGTTTGGAAATCCCTGATGTCCGCCGACTGAAGCTGTGTTGACAATGATACCGCCACCTTGCCGCTGCATCACAGGAATTTCATACTTCATGGAAAGAAAAACGCCTGTCGCATTAGTTGCTATGACATTATTCCACTCCTCCAAAGACAATTCGGCGATCGCCTTTGGTGGAGCTTCTATCCCAGCGTTATTAAAGGCAATGTCAATGCGACCGTACTTTTGGACACAGCCATTAATGAAATTCCTGACATCAGTTTCTTTTCTGACATCCGCTTGCATATAAGTGGCTTCACCGCCAAAAGCTTGAATTTCAAGAACATTTGCTTCGCTAAGATTGGTGCGACGACCACAAAAGAATACTTTGGCTCCTTCTTTGGCAAAAGCGTAAGCAGTAGTTTTGCCGATGCCTGATGTTGCTCCGGTAATCAGTACAACCTTGTCTTTGAATCTACCGTTAGAATTTACCTTACCGCTTTCTGGTTCTACTGGTTTTTGGGTGTTGGCAAAAGCACTTTGAGCTGTTGCTGTTGCTGCTAGTCCTACGACACCTGCGCCAATCATTTCGCGCCGCGTCATCCGAGAATTTTTTCTTTTTCCACTGTCTCCTGATTGTTGGTTCTTATCTTTTGTGTTGCTCATCGCTTTCCTACAGCTATAACGGTTCTCGTTTGAGTGCAATACAAATCTTGTGGGGTGGGCTTCTAGCCCGCCCAGATAATAGGACGGGCAGGATGCCCATCCCACAAGAATCTAAAACTGTATTCTATTCAATTGAGAACCGCCATAATTTCTCCTCGGTTCCTCAATCGGTAGCAATCATACAGAACTCCGGCTCTTGCTGTCTTGCCAATTCTTGCGCTGAATGTCGTAATCTTACGAAATTAGCTTGGCAATGCATCACTAAGATTTTGGTGTGAATGCCTAATTTCTGGTTTCTTCCCGATACGCTTTTGGCGTTGTTCCCATGAACCGCCGAAATACTGCTGTGAAGTGACTAGGATTTTGGAATCCTACGCGATCGCAAACTTCGATAATAGGTAACTTATTCTCAGCTAGTAGTGCCTTAGCACGCTCAACCCGGCAATGAATCACGTACTGATGAGGAGACAAACCAGTTGAGCGTTTGAACAAGGTGACAAAGTAATTTGGACTCAAATTAACAACGGCGGCGAGTTCAGCCAAGGACAAATCTTGCGACAAATTTTCATTGATATACTCGATGACTTCTCGCAATTTGGACGGCGGCAAAGCATTGGTGTAATTTTTAATAGTTGGTGGAGATGCAGAATAATGTTTCAGGAGGTGAACCGCTAGCGTAGTCGCCATTGATTCAGCGTAGAGACGACTTATGGTTCCCTCGGCTTTGACTTCTCTTAGCAGTGCTAACCCTATCTGTTGCAAGAGTGGATCGCGGATTCTCAGATGTGGAATAATTTCAATGTGGTTGGGTTCGAGCGATCGTGTGGCTTGTACAACCAATTCTGGCTCAAGGCGTATAGCTATATATTCGGCTTTTCCATACCAACGTTCCCAGTTGAGCAGGTCAGCAGGCAGAATACTTAGATCACCACTCACAGAATACCCGCTTTGGAAGCGTCCATTTACCACATTTTCTACCTTAATAGGAGGTCCAGTTTGAATGGCAATGAGATGTTGTGGCAAGCAATGCTCAGGAATTTCAAACGGCGGCTGAGAATGGTGTTCTACGATAATGCCCTTCCATGCTTGCGGCTGACTCGCAACAATAGGCTGGTTGGGTAGGATATCTGCTACGACTGTCTTTAGGGGATCAGAAGTTTTAGGCTTATCCTCAAACATGATTTTCACCTCTCCCTATTAACTTTCAAAGTAAGTTGATATATAGGGCAATCAATCCGCGTAGGGCTTGGCAACCATACTATTCACTGGGGATAAGCCATACTGAATCACGCCAAACATTTTTCTAAAACTCTATTTATCCAAACTTTAAGAAACTATTAGTTTGAGATTGATTTCCAGCTATTCATCAAGTAGATACGAGATTTTTCTCTTGGAACAAAATCCCTGTGGGAGAGTCAATTTAATTGAAAAGTTTGTTTGATTAGATAATTACTAAATTTCTTGTCACTTACAGCGCTTCTTCTATGATTAGACCACAAATGTTCGGGTGTTCCTCTTAGAAAAGCTTATGTGATGGAAATTTGAGATATTGGTAAGCAATGCCTACCATAAAAGCAGTGTAAGCATAGCTAATCAAGAAATAGATTTTGTCATTTTTTATGAGTTATTTTTAGGATACTTAAATGATTAGAGATAATTTACGAAAACGGCGGCTTGTTATTCTAAACTCATCTTTATTTATAAGTGTTTTGTTAATTTTACTTAGAAGTTTATTTTTGCCTCATTCTTTTAACTATACACTCTTTTATTCTCTATTATCTATTAGTTTAAATTATACTAAATTCACTGATAAAAGTGCTTATTTTCTATGCTTATTCATACTTTTTATCGTCATTTCTATTTTTTCAGTTCAGTATTTTTTACAAAACTTTCAACGCAATCAATATAAAGCAATAGTTCTTTTACTGATAATTTTACTTACTTTTATAAGTTTATGGTTAGCTCAATATCCTATTATCCTACCAGATTTTTATTCTCATCTACGAGAGCGTGAAGCAGTAGTTGCCATGATAAAATCTGGAGATTTACAACCAAATGAATCCCAAAGAATAAAGTTAGAGCAACATATTTTATACAAAGTTTACCAGATGCAATTACCACCTCAGTATGCACATCTTTCTAAAAGTGGTGAAAGAGGTGGAGAAATCAATATAGTAGCTGATAAAGATAAGAAAGCTAAAATAATTGTTTTTTTTACCAGTGTTGGTAAGTTTAAAGGAGAACCAAATTACACAGCTTGGATGTATAGGTTAGATACTGGGACATCCATCGAAAAACACATCTTTGGAGTGAGAAATTTAACTTATTATGTTTGGCTCTTAGATTCTTTCAAAATCAATCAGAACTGGTTTTGGGTGGATGTCATTGAAGATTAACGTTAATTATTTCATAATTCATAATTTGGCATTCATAATTTTCTCACACCATGACAGAACAACAAACTTGGAGTCAACGATTTGAATCAGCACTCCATCCTGCAATAGCTCGGTTTAATGCTAGTATTAATTTTGACATAGAATTAATAGAGTACGACCTGACAGGCTCTCAAGCTCATGCCAAAATGCTGGCTCACACTGGTATTATTTCTCAAGCAGAAGGAGAGCAACTCGTTGCGGGTTTAGAGCAAATTCGCCAAGAATATCGCCAAGGCAAATTTCACCCAGGTATCGAAGCGGAAGACGTGCATTTTGCCGTTGAGCGGCGTCTTGTGGAAATTGTCGGCGATTTAGGTAAAAAGCTACACACTGCTCGTTCTCGCAATGACCAAGTAGGCACTGATACTAGACTTTACCTGCGCGATCAAATTCAACAAATCCGCAATCAACTGCGAGAATTTCAACAAGTTTTACTAGATATCGCTGAAAACCACGTTGAAACCCTGATTCCTGGTTATACGCATCTGCAACGCGCTCAACCTCTCAGTTTAGCTCATCACTTGCTGGCATACTTTCATATGGCGCAACGCGACTGGGAACGTTTAGCAGATGTTTCTCGCCGAGTGAATATCTCACCCTTGGGGTGTGGGGCTTTGGCTGGAACAACTTTCCCCATAGATCGTCACTATACAGCCCAACTTTTGGATTTTGAGGGAGTTTATGCAAACAGCCTGGACGGAGTGAGCGATCGCGATTTTGCCATCGAATTTCTCTGTGCTAGCAGCCTAATTATGGTTCACCTCAGCCGTCTTTCAGAAGAGGTGATTCTTTGGGCGTCAGAAGAATTTCGCTTTGTCACTCTCAACGATAGCTGCGCTACTGGTTCTAGCATTATGCCCCAAAAGAAAAACCCCGACGTACCGGAACTGGTGCGGGGGAAAACTGGACGTGTATTTGGTCATCTCCAGGCAATGTTAGTCATCATGAAGGGGCTACCCTTGGCGTACAACAAAGATTTGCAAGAAGACAAGGAAGGCTTATTTGATAGTGTCAATACTGTTAAAGCTTGTTTGCAAGCAATGACGATCTTACTCCAAGAAGGTTTGGAATTTCGTCAAGAGCGCTTAGCACAAGCAGTCACAGAAGACTTCTCTAACGCTACCGATGTAGCAGATTATCTTGCCGCACGAGGTGTACCTTTCCGGGAAGCATATAATCTTGTGGGCAAAGTGGTAAAAACTAGTATTGCTGCCGGGAAACTCCTTAAAGATCTGAGCTTGGAGGAGTGGAAGCAACTGCATCCAGCATTCGCAGCGGACATCTATGAGGCGATATCGCCTCGGCAAGTCGTTGCTGCTCGTAATAGCTACGGTGGCACAGGTTTTGCCCAAGTCAGGCAAGCACTTCTTGCCGCTCGCGCTCAAATTACCGCTGAATAATCAATCAGGGCGTACAAATGTACGCCCTGACACCCGAAAGAGCTATAGGGCAAAAAACATTTCAACTGGTAACTTATTCAGCATCAATTGTTGCTGCGCCCTCATCTTCTTCACTCTTCGGCGGTCGTTGTTGGAACCTTCTTTGGAAACGCCCTGTTGTGGTTCGTTTACGAAACTTTCGGGCATATGCCTGGTTCCGTAGCGCCTTTTCTTTTTTTGGATTACGGCGCTTAGCCATATTCACCTCATGAATAAACAACAAAAAAACTGCCTCTAGGCTCAATCTAGGCAATAACACTTATTAGTATGACTTATGCAATTTTAGCCTAGTTCTGCAAGTTACATACTTTCAGACGGTCAATAATAGTAGCACATTTATTTTTTTGATGTCAATTGCTCTTCAGAATGATCACTCTGCTGACAATTGCTAGTTCTGTGTATTGCGAATGCTCAAATTGCGGGAGCATCCCAATTTGATAGCTAATCAGAACCCTGCCTCAGCATTATGGTTATTAGGGAAAGCTGCTCCTTGACCAAGATAAATTGTAATGAAAAAATTGTAGAAAAGTAAAAATACAAAATATATTTGCAGGACTGATTTGAGTTTTCAATTGAACTTATTGATTTTTTTTATTTCTCTGATGATTTTGTATCAAAAAACAGATTTTGCTGCTAGTGACAGCAAGTATAATGCTTTTGCTATAACCTAAAAATCACATCAACTGAAAATTATATGTATATATAAATACACTGTTTTTCTTTTCAGTAAATGGTAGAATTAATTTAAATTCTACGATAAATCGTTAGAATAAAACCCCAAACCACAAACATTGTTGTACAATAAGCAACTCAGCTTTACAGTTGAGATGTGAGTGGCGGGGGAACTCTACACTACAAGGCAGACATTTGAAAATTGAACGTTCTTGCTTTTTTTGGTGTGACTGTTCAGTCCACACGTAACTTATGGCGTATTGGACAAACCGTACTGGGCATTATCTTCCGTCATCCTATCCCAGGCACGAGTATTATCCCTATTTTGCCAGATGGTCGAATTGTGCTCATCCGCAGGCGTGACAATGGTCTGTGGGCATTACCTGGGGGTATGGTGGACTGGGGAGAAGATGTTCCCAATGCTGTCCAACGAGAGCTGATGGAGGAAACCGGACTAGAACTGGTAAAAATTCGGCGTTTAGTTGGTGTTTACTCCGCACCAGACCGCGATCCTAGAATTCATTCCATTTGTATTGTAGTTGAAGCAGAAGTGCGGGGAAAAATGGAAATTCAAGATACTTTGGAGGTGATGGAAATCGAAGCTTTTCCACTCAATTCCCTACCTCCAGGACAGATGTCTCACGACCATAATCGCCAGTTACAAGACTATGTGGATGGCTTGACAACATTGGCATAATGCAATTTTAGAGTTTGGCTTTTGGATTAAGACTCGTTAGTAGTTAGTGGTTAGTAGAACAACTAACAAATGTAGAGACGCGACGCCAGTCGCCTCTGTCGGGAAACCCTCCAAAGGGCGCTGGCTCGCCATGGCGCGTCTCTACAACTACCAACTCAGAATTAACAGGTTACAATTGCCAATTCAAGGTCTGCTAAAAATAACTCTTATATTAAATAATTAAATAATATGGATTATCCATTGCGTAATTCCCGGATAAGGCTTTCTCAAGGGATACTTTTCTGGCGTGAAATTGGTGAAGGAACGTCTTTAGTTTTTTTACATGGTGCTTGGAATGATAGCAGCCAGTGGGTATCTGTTATGGAGATGCTGTCGCGGGATTTCCATTGCTTTGCTCCAGATTTATTTGGATTTGGTGAGTCAGAGTTTCCGAATGTCCACTATTCAATTGATTTGCAAGTTCAGTGTTTAGCTCAATTCCTACACGCTCTAAAGCAACAAAGAGTGTATTTAATTGGAGATTCCCTTGGGGGTTGGATTGCTGCTAGTTATGCTTTGAAGTATCCAGAACAAATTAATGGTTTGGTACTACTAGCGCCAGAGGGTATAAAGATAGAAGGACAAAAACAGCGATCGCAGAGAATGCAGCGGATACTGAAACGTCCACCACTGGTGTTTCAATTGTTGCGACTTCTTCGTCCCATCACCAAAATTTTTGGTTTGAATCAACAAATTGAACAGGATTGGCATTTTCATCAGGTGATGCTGGAATATCCCACAGCTTGTGAGCTCCTCTTTGAGCGCAAGCATCCAGAAATTCAGGCAGAATTGCTGGATGACCAATTGTCATTCATTACAGTCCCAGTTCTCATTCTACAAGGTGGAAAAGACACCTCAGAAGTTATAGCCATGAGTCGGGCTTATGCTCAATATATTCCTCAAGCACAGTTGAAAACAATTGCTCACGGAGGAAACGATTTACCACAGTCCTGCGCCCCAGTTGTGGCTGGAGATATTCGCAACTTTATCAAGCGTGAGTAATTTACTGCAAGCCCAACTTTCTGAGACTGCAAATATAGTAACAAAGAGCGATTGGCGATCGCCACGCAACCGCAGCAAAAAAGTAGAGTGACAGATATCATATCTACGCAGCAAATATTAAGTATTAGCTTTACAAAAAAAACAATAAAACTTTATTAAAAATTTAAAATTGAGTCTTTTTATATCTACCTATAGGCACTATGGGCAATAGATTACAAAGCTCAAAAATCAAGCTAAATGATTAACTTTTCTCGATTACCAGATTGTTTTCATTAATCATCCAGGGGATACATGGAAAGAAAAAAACTATCTATGGCTGTTGCAGGAGCGGCATTTATCGCTCTCTTAACTGGAGCCACAGCGCCAGTTCAAGCTGCTCTATTAGACTTTAGCTTTACGACTGAAAGCGGTGCAACAGGTTCGTTTACCTTGGACACCGACACTCCCTCTTCTTCTGAACCAGGTATATTTGGACCTGGGGTTACAGGGATTTCATATCCTAATGCTGTCTCTAATTTCTCTGTTTCTGCACCCTATGTAAATTTGAGCAACGTCACTACTGACTTTAATGTTGTCCCATCTATTACTTCTGATTTTATAGGTTTTCCTGCTAATTTGGGGGTTCTTAGCGGTGTTAGTTATCCACCCGGATGCATAACAGCACCAGGCTTCACCTGTTTATTTGACGTTGCGGTACTTTACTCAGGAAATCTTTCAGAACTTCCCGTACTTTCTGACAATCCACTTTCCTACTCTAGAGGTGCTGCTATTAGATTGTATAATCCCACAACTCAAGAGCGGCTGCTCACCGACAATATTACCAATCTTCAAGTTGTTCCTAAGCAAGCTGTTCCTGAACCAGGCTCTAGCTTGAGTTTATTAGCTTTTGGTATTGGGAGCGTAGGTTTACTACTCAAACGTAAGAAGAACAGCAACAAGCCGCTAGCCATCTAAAAAAATAGCGATGGGCTACGTCCCGCCGTACGCGAAGGCGATCGCATTTCCCAAAATATCAAATTTTGTTCCACACTTAAACGCGCTGCAATTTCAGGAAACTGGAATTGCAAATAGTTTACTACCAAGGTGCAATCGCATGATTAAGCAAATATTTATCGGTATGAAAAGGTTATCTATGGCTGTTGGAGGAGCAGCGTTTATAACTTTGGGAACTGTAGCTGTAAATCCAGCTCAAGCTGCTCTACTTGACTTTAGCTTAAAGAGTCAAAGTGGTGCAACAGGAACATTTACCTTGGATACAGACACTCCCCCCTCTGGTGAGCCAGCTTTAGGACTTGGACCTGAAAATCCAGGGATTTTATACTCCAATGCTGTTTCTAACTTCTCTTTTTCATCACCACAGCTTCAGGTGAGCGGTGAAACTGCTGACTGGGAAGTTATCCCATCTATTTTTCTTGGTCCTCCTGGTAGTCCGGTTCTTGCTGGTGTTGATTATCCAGCTGGGTGTGCAAGGGGAACTAATTTCACCTGTGTGATTAATATTGGTGTAGGCTACGCAGGAAACCTTCCAAAACTTTCCGATGACCCTAATTCCTACCCTTCGGACCTTATAGGTCTTGGTGTTATGTTAATTGACCCCATAACGCGAGTGTCGGTTGGAATTGAGGAATTTACCCAATTTCAAGTTGTCCGTAAGCAAGTTGTCCCTGAATCAGACTCTGGCTTAGGTATATTAGCTTTTGGTATTGCTCTTGCAGGTTTACTACTCAAACGCAATTCGGACAGAAACAAGCCGCTAGCTATCTAAAAAAATAGCGATGGGCTACGCCCCGCCTTCGGCGATCGCATTCCCCAAAATATCAAATTCTGTTCCACCATCAAACGCGCTGCAATTTCAGGGAACTGCGATCGCATATACTTTACTAACAAAGTGCGATCGCCTCCAGTGATTGCAACATTACCTTGCGGAAAATCGCGCCACCACGCCTCAATAAAATCTTTTATTCCAGCTACTAAAGTGTAAATAACCCCACTTTGCATAGCCTGTTGAGTATTTAGAGCATACCTTTCGGGAAGTTGGTGGGGAAGTTCAACTTTTGGTAATTGTCCTGTTGTTCCAGCAAGAGTCGCCAGCTGCAAGCCTAGTCCTGGAAGAATTGCGCCTCCCACAAAACATTGGTTATCATCAGCACCTGTAAATGTCAGTGCTGTTCCAGCATCAATCACCAGTATGGGAAAACCCCAAGTCTGTGCAGCACCCCATAAAGCTAAGGCGCGATCAATTCCCAGTGTGGGATACATCCCCTTGATAGGAACTTGGTCTAAGGTAAGAATATGAACATTATGGTAAGTTTGCCAGAGTGCTGTTTGACTGGGAACGACAGAGGCGAGGAGGAGTGGAGGAGTGGGGAGAGTATTGAGAGGAAGGTTCTCTGAAATTAGATCTTGCAGTGTTTGAGATTCAGACAGTTGCTGGACAACATCTGCTGGTAGATAGTCTGTATCCCAAGCACGAATGAGTGTTTTGTGTGTAAACCACGCCCAATGCAGCCGGGAATTTCCAATCATTAACCCCAACCAAGTTGTCTGCTTCTCGTCTCTCATCTGCTGTTGAACTCCTACATTCCTCACCCTTACGTGAAACTTTTGGTTTTTTTAAGTTATCTATAGATTATTTATTAAAACTTTACAATTAACTCGTGTCACAATAGGGACAGAGTAATAAATACTCAGTTGCTAAGGAGGCTGGTTATGGTAGCGCTCACCGAAAGAACAAAAAAAAGGCTCACCATGCAGACTGTCGAGATTGCTCCCGATACGACGGCAATCCGTTCTCTGGATTGGGATCGCGATCGCTTCGACATCGAGTTTGGTCTGCAAAATGGTACGACATACAATTCATTCCTGATACGCGGTGAGCAAACAGCTCTGGTCGATACCTCTCATGAAAAGTTTCGCCAGCTGTTTTTAGATACCCTCAAAGGTCTGATTAATCCAGCAGAGATTGATTATCTCATTATCAGCCACACTGAACCAGATCACAGCGGTTTAGTCAAAGATGTTCTGCAACTCGCGCCGGATGTTACCGTTGTTGGTTCCAAAGTGGCAATCCAGTTTCTTGAAAATTTGGTCCATACTCCGTTTAAGCGGCAAATTGTCAAAAATGGCGATCGCCTTGATTTGGGCAACGGACACGAACTAGAATTCGTGATTGCACCTAATTTACACTGGCCCGACACCATCTTCTCCTTCGACCACAAAACCCAAACTCTCTTCACCTGCGATGCGTTTGGGATGCACTATTGCTCGGATAGCACCTTTGACGAAGACTTAAAAACGATTGAAGCAGATTTTGAATATTACTATGAATGCTTGATGGCTCCCAATGCCCGTTCAGTTCTGTCTGCGCTCAAACGGATGGATGAACTGAAACAAATCAGCATGATTGCTACAGGTCACGGGCCGTTATTATACCATAATGTTGGCGAACTGACAGGACGCTACCGCAGTTGGAGCAAAACCCAGGCAAAAGCAGAAACGACTGTTGGGGTATTTTACGTTTCCGATTACGGGTATAGCGATCGCCTAGCACAAGCAATTGCCAGCGGTATCACCAAAACTGGTGTTGGTGTAGAAATGGTAGACTTGCGTGCTGGAGTTGATTTACAAGAGTTGCGAGAACTTGTAGGTCGCTGTGCCGGCATTGTCGTCGGAATACCTCCAGCTTCTAGTGCAGCCAGTATCCAACCTGCTGTAAGCACCATTTTAGGCTCTGTGAATGAAAAGCAAGCTGTGGGCATTTTTGAATCAGGCGGTGGCGATGACGAACCGATCGACCCGTTCCTGAGTCAATTCCGAAATTTGGGTTTAACAGCAGCCTTCCCAGGAATTCGGATTAAAGAAACTCCAGGGGAAGCGACATACAAACTATGTGAAGAAGCGGGGACAGACTTAGGACAGTGGGTGACACGCGATCGCAGCATCAAGCAGATGAAATCTCTCGGTGCTGACCTTGACAAAGCATTAGGCAGAATCAGCGGCGGATTATACATCATCACTGCCAAAAAAGGTGATGTATCCAGCGCCATGCTAGCTTCTTGGGTAAGTCAAGCCAGCTTCAAACCCTTGGGAATATCCATAGCTGTTGCGAAAGATAGGGCGATTGAATCACTCATGCAAGTAGGTGATAAATTTGTCCTCAACGCCCTAGAAGAAGGCAATTATCAACGCCTCATGAAGCACTTCCTCAAACGCTTTGCCCCAGGTGCTGACCGCTTTGAAGGAGTGAAAACCCAGCCAGCCGAAAACGGTGCGCCTATCCTTGCTGACGCCTTGGCATATATGGAGTGTGAAGTTATCAGTCGGATGGATGGTGGCGACCACTGGATTGTCTACAGCACCGTTTATGCAGGACGCGTTTCCAAACCGGAGGCGCTGACCGCAGTTCATCATCGTAAAGTTGGTAATCATTACTAAAAAGATAATTACTAAAGATAAAAAACCACAGATGCAGACAGATGCACACAGATAAAAACTGAATTCATCTGCGTGCATCAGCATACCCTATACCGGAAGCCGACAGGAGGGCGTCTACATCTGCGGTTCCTTTTCCTTTCTTTCAAAAGCCATGACATCTACAAAACCCCGTGACGTTCAGGTTCTCCCCATCGCTACAGACACAACTGTGCTTCGTTCCCGCAGTTGGTCACGCCTGAGATTTGAAATAGAATATGCTCTAGCAAAAGGGACAACTGCCAATTCATATCTGATCAAAGCAGACAAAACCGCCGTTATTGACCCTCCAGGGGAAACGTTTACGCAAATTTACTTAGAAGCCTTGCAGCAGCGGTTCGATTTAACAGATATTGATTATGTCATTCTCGGTCACGTCAATCCCAACCGCGCCGCAAGTTTAAAAGCTTTGCTGGAACTCGCACCGCAAATAACTTTTGTTTGTTCTAACCCTGGGGCAAAAAATTTGCGTGGCGCACTGGAAAATCCAGATTTGCCAGTTATCGTGATGCGGGGGGAAGAAACTTTAGATTTGGGGAAAGGTCATAATTTGCAATTTATCCCCACCCCCAACCCCCGCTATCCAGACCAACTTTGCACCTATGACCCGCAAACGGAAATTCTCTACACAGATAAGCTTTTTGGGGCGCATATTTGTGGCGACCAGGTTTTTGATGAAGGCTGGGAGATATTTAACGAAGATAGGCGCTATTATTTTGATTGCTTGATGGCTCCTCATGCTCGTCAAGTGGAAACAACGCTGGATAAACTTGCCGACCTGCCCGTGAGATTGTATGCAACTGGGCACGGTCCTTTGGTACGCTATAGCTTAATCGAGCTAACGAAAGCTTACCGCCAGTGGAGTCAGCAGCAAACATCTGCTGATACAACGGTAGCGTTGATTTATGCCTCAGCCTATGGAAACACAGCAACTTTAGCGCAGGCGATCGCCCGTGGCATGACAAAAGCAGGCGTTGCTGTAGAATCTATTAATTGCGAATTTGCTGACCCTGAAGAACTCCGCGCTGCAGTTGAAAAAGCATCTGGTTTTGTCATTGGTTCCCCCACCCTTGGCGGTCATGCACCGACTCCTGTCCAAACAGCTTTGGGTATTGTTCTTTCCACAGCCACTAACAACAAACTTGCAGGTGTCTTTGGTTCCTTCGGTTGGAGTGGAGAAGCTGTTGATTTAATCGAAGGCAAACTCAAAGATGCTGGATATCGGTTTGGTTTTGACACCATCCGCGTCAAGTTTAAACCCAACGATGCCACATTGCAAATGTGTGAAGAAGCAGGAACCGACTTTGCCCAAGTCCTGAAGAAAGCTAAAAAAGTCCGTACTCCCAGCCAACCCGCAACAAATGTTGAACAAGCCGTTGGGCGTGTTGTTGGTTCACTATGCGTTCTTACAGCAAAGCAAGGCGATATATCCAGTGCCATGTTAGCTTCTTGGGTATCTCAAGCAAGCTTTAACCCTCCTGCTTTAACAGTTGCTGTCGCTAAAGACCGCGCTGTGGAACTACTGACACACTCTGGAAACAAATTCGTCCTCAATGTTCTTAAAGAAGGAAATCACATAGGGTTGATGAAGCACTTTCTCAAACCCTTTGGTCCAGGACAAGACCGATTTGATGGTGTATCCGCCCAAGAAGCCGAAAATGGCTCTCCCGTTCTCACTGATGCTTTGGCATACTTAGAATGCACCGTAAAAAACCGGATGGAAGCAGGCGATCATTGGCTTGTTTATGCAACTGTGGATAACGGCAAATTGCTAGATGATGATGGTGTTACCGCTGTGCATCACCGCAAATCTGGTAACCATTATTAAGGTGATACTAAGTACAGCTTTGCATTAATTCGTAGCGTTTTAAAACGCAGAGAGACGCGGTGAACCAGCGCTATGCAGGAGGGTTTCCCGACAGCAGGCGACTGGTGTTCGTCGTTCGCGTAGCGTGCGCTCTGCGCTCAGACGTGCCGTTCGGCGATAGCCGTGGCGTTAGCCATAGGCATACCCGAAGGGAGTCAGCGCAGAGTAACGCAGAGCCTTTCTGAAATTAATTCGTTACGAACTTGTGAAATTCTGTACTTAGTTAAAAAACTTTTGAACAACTTATATCTACAAGCACCTGTCGTGTGAACGTTAGATGCGGAAATTTGCACAGGCGAGGACAAAGATAAATTTACGTCTTTATTTAATGCCAAAACAGATAACCGCAACTGGCTATAAGTAAACAGGTAGCTACAGTTGAGCCACTTTGAAGTTTGAAAATTATGCAGAAAAAATCAATATTGTTTGCTGAGAATTTAGCTTATCAACTCAGCACTACGAGGACTTTATTTAAAAATGTTCAGGTAAACATTGTGCAGGGCGATCGCCCACGCATTGCCTTAGTCGGTTCCAATGGTGTTGGTAAATCTACTCTGTTAAAGATTCTTGCAGGTCAACTTAACCCCACCACAGGTTCTGTGACACGAAATGGAACCGTTTACTATTTGCCTCAAATCAGTACCATCAAACAGAACATTAAAGCAGATACAGTGCTCAATTTTGTGAGTTCTGTTTCTGAGGAATGGTGGAAAATTGAGGAAATTTTGCAGGCGCAATTCAGCACTACCCTTGACTTATCCTTACCACTTTTGAATTTAAGTGGTGGGGAACTCACAAAGTTATTTCTGGCTATCGGTTTATCTTTTGAACCTCAGCTGTTATTGCTGGATGAACCAACAAATCATATGGACTTGATGGCGCTAGAAAGTTTGAGGTCTTTTCTTAACAACTTTGAGGGAGCGTTTGTCATTGTTTCTCACAAGCCATTTTTTCTAGACCAAGTTACTGATATAACTTGGGAACTTACACCAGAAGGTGTGAAAGTTTATGGAGGAAATTTTTCTTTGTACCGAGAGCAAAAAGAAATAGAGTTAGAGGCAAGATTGCGATCGCACGAAGTGGCGAGAAAAGAACTCAAACGTGCCAAAACGACGGCGTTACACGAGCAGCAACGCGCAGCACAATCTAGCAGAAATGGTCGCGCCAAGGTTCTTAAGGGTAGTGTAGACAGAAAAGCAGCAGAACTGCTTAAATCCAAAGCCCAGGTGTCCGCAGGGATTGCCAAAAAGAAACATGAAGCAGCAGTAGCAAATGCTACTCAACAAGTTGCACAGACGAAGGTAAGAACGACGAAGGCGACGAGTATTCAACTGGAACAAACAAGCCAAAAACACCGAAATCTTATTGATATTCAAGAAGGAAATCTTTGGGTGGGGAAAAACCTGCTGGTTAAGAACATCCACCTTCATATCTCCTCTGGTGACAGAATAGCCATTGCTGGCGCTAATGGTTCAGGTAAATCTAGTTTGGTAAAGGCAATTTTGCACAGGGATAGTACAACAGCGATTTTGGAGTCAGGTGAAATTTTACTTGCTCCCACAATGCAAGCCGTATACCTGGATCAAACGTATGAACTCGTAAATCGAAAGCAGACGATTCTAGAAAATATGCAAGCTGCCAATCCCAATTTAAATTATCAGCTTTTACGGCAGCAGTTGGGACACTTCCTTTTTAAATACGATGACGTACACAAAAGCGCATCGGTGTTGAGTGGAGGTGAATTGGCAAGATTGGCGATCGCCATGATTAGCATTTCGGAAATTGACCTGCTAATTCTCGATGAACCGACGAATAATCTAGATATTGAAACGGTTGACCAAATGGTAGAAGGTATCAACGAGTACCAAGGTGCGCTTTGGGTTATTTCCCACGATTTGGATTTCTTAAGCCGGATTAATATCACTCAGGCTTACAAGTTGAGTGAGCAAGCGTTGCAGGTGACGACATATTTGCCCAGTGAATCGGAGCATTATTATCAAGAATTACTTGCAATAAAAGTCCTGGTGCCCAAGTCATTCTGTTTGTGGAATCAACTACATTATCTTGATTGACTTCATTGGTTGCAAATTGCTGTTGTTGACTCATGGATGAATCATCGCCTTTTGTTTGTGGCTGCTGATTTTCATTTCCTACGCCCGAATATTCACCCGTTTGCTCAGGCTGAATCGATTCCCTGATAGTCGGGATACCACGAATTTTTCCCCAAGTGTAAGGTATCTCAGCAGGATTTTGGAAAATCATCGGCAACCAAGTCGCACCTGGAAATTTACTTTCCAGATACCCCATCCTTTCTCTTGCTTCTCGTACTGCCAAATACAAAGGCTTTCCCTTAGCAAATTCCCTGAGAAAATACTCCAAAAATCTCCTTGCTACCTCATCTGGCACAGGTTCCCGCATCACTATCACGTGGGGAATAGTAGAATCTGCCAGTTGTCGTGCAATTCCCAAACCTTCGCAAGAATTGAAAATCGCCAATTGCAAACCCCGCTCACCTGCTCTTTTCAATGCTTGAATTAAATCATTAATTTGTATTTTTTCATCGTGTCTAATATTAATTGTTGTAGTTCTGCCATCTGCTTCAATCGAACTATGACCCCCATAGTAGAAAATATCTGGGTTTTGCTCCCAAAGCAGATCGTGTAATTCCTCTAAAGTTGACTCTTGTATAGCGGGGATAAATTCTGCATTTGATAAGTACTTTTGCAGTAATTCCCAATCTTTATCTATACCAATTTTGGTCTCACTCCCCGAAGTTTGATTATTGCCAAAAACTGCTAGTATTTTTACCCTGTCTTTGGGAGTTACTAATTTACGATGACGCACTGCCAAGCTTAAAGCGACTTCAGATAGTAGCGCTTCCTTGCTCCCACTAATTAATAATTTTGAATTTTGAATTTTGAATTTGAGCGAAGCGAGTGACTTGTCCCTACTAACTTCCTGTCTCCAAGTTGGCAATAAGCCTACGAACTACGTTGGATACTGGTAATGTAGACTACAAAATAACAATTGTGAAAAAATCTGCAAAGGCAAATTTCCTTTGCCACAAAAGCCAAGCACTCAGACATAAGCAGTAAAGCAGACGGGCAAGTTATAATTTTTTGCAGATGAACGTAACAAAAATTTATGAGTGACCCCCTTTTACAAGCATTTTTCGTTGGTAGAGCAGCGGCTGAGGTTCTTACCGAGAAGTTGGAATTCGCCTTAACTGATGCTCTCTCGGAACTCGGCAAATGGGATGCTGAAACCAAAGAGCAACTGCGACACTTTACAGACGAAGTCCTGGAGCGAGCAAATCGTGCAGCCGAAGCTGCTGGTGCTGCTCAAACGACAAGCTATAGAGAACCCGGTTCAGCGTCAGTTGACTTGCAAGCCACGATTGATGATTTGCGAGCAGAAATTGCCACATTACGAACAGAATTACAACGCTATCGCAGCAGTAATTCTTTGTAGAGACGTTGCATTGCAACCTTTCTACTAGAAAATGAGAGAGAAACAGTTTTGGAATTAGAGTGTCTTTTCTTCCTACTGACTCGGTCAAAAACCAGCGGTACGCAAAGCATATGGAAAAAGGTTATTCAGATAAGGCATACCGTTGGAATAGCGAAAACTACTCTCGTAGACGCCGCTTTTTAGACATTTGGTCGTTTGTCTTGCTTTTGATGTTCAAGCTTTGGCGATACAACAAATCTTGGAGTTACCCAGGAGGAGTTACCGAAGCCAAGCAAGCTGCTCGACGTAAAGCTCAAGCAGTATGGATTCGCACTACCCTGCTAGATTTAGGACCAACCTTTATCAAAGTTGGGCAACTGTTTTCTACCCGTGCTGATATATTCCCCAGCGAATATGTCGAAGAACTTGCCAAACTACAAGATAAAGTGCCGGCATTTAGCTATGAGCAGGTAGAAACAATTATTGAACAAGAACTAGGCAAGAAAATCCCCGAACTCTACCAAAGTTTTGAACCGATACCCTTGGCTGCTGCTAGCTTGGGACAAGTACACAAAGCTGTGCTTCATTCGGGGGAAGAAGTTGTTGTCAAGGTGCAGCGTCCAGGGCTAAAGAAACTGTTTGAGATTGACCTGCGGATTCTTAAAGGAATTGCCCGCTACTTCCAAAACCATCCCAATTGGGGGCGGGGGCGAGATTGGATGGGAATCTATGACGAGTGCTGTCGCATTCTTTGGGAAGAAATTGATTATCTCAATGAAGGGCGCAACGCTGATACTTTTCGCCGCAATTTTCGTAGCTACGAATGGGTGAAAGTCCCGCGTGTGTACTGGCGTTACACTTCGTCACGGGTGGTGACACTGGAGTATGTTCCTGGAATAAAGATCAGCCAATATGAAGCAATAGAAGCAGCAGGTTTGGATCGCAAAGTCATTGCCCGCCAGGGTGCCGAAGCTTACCTGCATCAGCTACTCAATAATGGCTTTTTCCATGCTGACCCTCATCCAGGCAATATTGCCGTCAGTCCGACTGGTGCTTTGATATTCTATGATTTTGGGATGATGGGGCGCATTAAGACCAACGTGCGTGAAGGACTGATGCAAACGCTGTTTGGCATTGCTTCAAAAGACGGCGATCGCGTTGTCAAGTCTCTGGTTGATTTGGGGGCACTGGCACCTACAGAAGATATGGGACCTGTGCGGCGTTCCGTCCAGTATATGCTGGATCATTTTATGGATCAGCCGTTTGAAAACCAATCGGTAGCCGCTATTAGTGACGACTTGTACGAAATAGCGTATGATCAACCATTTAGATTTCCAGCGACCTTCACTTTCGTGATGCGAGCTTTCTCAACACTCGAAGGTGTAGGGAAAGGGTTAGATCCAGAATTTAACTTTATGGAAGTTGCTAAACCATATGCGATGCAGCTTATGACCAATATGAATGGTTCTGAGGGGAATACCTTTCTCAATGAATTGAGCCGTCAAGCAGTTCAGGTAAGCAGTACTGCACTAGGACTACCACGCAGGCTGGAAGAGACACTAGAAAAGCTAGAACGGGGAGATATACGCGTGCGTGTCAGGTCTTTAGAAACAGAACGCTTGCTGCGACGGCAAACCAATGTTCAGTTAGGCACGACTTACGCTGTAATTGTGGCTGGTTTTACACTTAGCGCCACAATATTATTGGTACAAAAATATGTATGGTTGGCGATGCTTGGGTTTATAATTGCAGCCGCAGTGTCAGGCTTGCTGATTCGACTACTTATGCGCCTCGACCGCTACGACCGTATGTCATAAATGTTGTAAAAAGTATATGAAACTTAATTTTACCGGTGTTAGCGATCCGGGACTTATTCGTTCTAATAATCAGGATGCTTACTACATAGACCCAGAGGGGCGTTTTTTCATTGTCGCCGATGGCATGGGTGGTCATGCAGGAGGCGAGCAAGCAAGCCGCATTGCTACTGGGCAAATTCAGGAGTATTTGGGTGCTAATTGGAATTCCTCTAAACCTTCTGGGCAGTTATTACAGGAAGCTTTGTTACAGGCAAATGAAGCAATTTTGCTCGATCAGCAAAATCATCCGGAACGCTCGGACATGGGGACAACGATTGTGGCCGTTATCTTTCGCCCGAAAGAGCCGCCTTTGTGCGCTCACGTTGGTGACTCAAGGTTGTACCGCTTTCGTAATTCCCAATTAGAGCAACTCACGGAAGACGATACTTGGGTCGCCCGCGCTCTGAAAATGGGTGAAATTACGCCAGAAGAAGCTCGGGTTCATCCTTTTCGTCATGTATTATCCCGCTGTTTGGGGCGTGAAGATCTACGTCAGATTGAAGTGCAACAACTGGATGTGAAACCGGGCGATCGCCTCCTGTTATGCAGTGATGGTTTAACAGAAGAACTCGCCGATCCGAAGATTGCTGACTATTTCAAAGAAATCTCTTTGGTAGACAAGGCTGCTCTGTGCCTCGTTGAAGCTGCCAAACAACATGGTGGACACGATAACATCACAGTCGTTATAGTCGCACTGAACTAGGAAATAGGGGTAGCGGTGATAAATTTTTAGTTTTAGAGTTTAGGTGACAAATTTTTTCCCCCTGTACCCTACATTTTGTCACCTGTTCCCTATACCCACTCAAAATTTGTTCAATTTGAGCATTTTTCTCATTTACAATTTGATACATATAGTTTTAGCCTCCCAAATTTCTAACTTGGGAGGCTAATTCAAGCGTTTTGTGTAATTGACATCTTGCACCTCATAAGGTAAGACGAATATAATTCAATCTTACTTACCTACCTTACATCCCTTAAGAAGGCAAGGTGTAGAGGACAAGGGCGCAGTGGCTTGCGCCTATGTTGTCACTGTTGCAACGTAAAATTCATGACATTGCAAATCCTACACTTGATCTCAAACAGGGAATAAGGGAGTTCCAGCCACCATGCATGGTATAAAAACTTATATTTTTCCGAAATCTGCTTCAACAGACTTGGGATCTATATCAGTGGGCTGAGGAACAAGGTGTATCAACTAAAAAACTACCCATTAGGGTGTGGGCAATTAGTCAAACAATTGTTATCTTTCGTAATACGGAGGTACAAATGTCCGGCAAACAAAAGTCCTCTTTTTAACCCTATTGGTCTTCAGACAGCTATATCACTTTTACTTTTTTTGCTTTTAGGAGTTAATTATGAACCAACCTATCGAACTAAGCCTTGAACAACAATTCAGCATCCGGTCATTTGCTACTCAAGTGCAGCACATGAGTCCTGATCAAGCTAAAGACTTTTTAGTTAAGCTTTACGAACAGATGATGGTGCGGGAAGCAACCTATAAGGAGCTTCTCAAGCATCAGTGGGGGCTAGATTCTGGTTCCAGTTTGGCATAGAGTTGTAGCGCCGTAGTAGGCGACCTCCTTCTCTTGCTTAGTTCCAAGGAGGAAAAGAGCTGGGGATGTCGGGGCGTCAACTCAAATGAGCGATTGTGATTAGAGAATCTACAGAATATAACTCATCTAACCAAATAAACTGGCTGTATACCTTATATCGTTTCAATTGACATTGCGAGTCACTGCCTATGTGCATTCGGCAAACTCTTGCTTTGTCGCACGCTAGCGTTACACAAATAGCTGTGCCTGTTCTTTTGAAACAGTGCTTGACTCATCGATCAAAGGTAATCACAGCAATTAGTCTATCTGAATTTTGCTGCTCATATTATTTATATTTACATTTCTTATAACTTTTGTGGCAAGCACATACATAATGTTTAACAATAATTAATATGAATGATGAGTCATGCTGCACGCTTTGCAGCGCAGCTGGAATAATCCTCCCTTTGAAAAAGACGTAAAAAGTTTATGGAGTCACTGTTTGCGTGTTGTTTCACTGGTTAAAGTGGAAATCTTGCCTCTAACCGGAAAGGTCTAATGGGGAGTCTGTATCAAGTGCTTGTATCTTTGCCAAAATTTGAGGCTTAATCTTTTCGTATTCGGTTTTAAGTAAAGTTTTACTAAGTTGTGGTTCAGCGGACGATACTAGCTTGTTACTTATGCTTTCCCACTGTTGCAGCCGCTGGTGCTGTGCTGAGGCGATACTTGAAAATAATACATGAACACAACGATTTGGAGCCTCTCGAGTAAAGAACAGTATACGGTAGAAACCTGTTTGTCCCAATAAGCGAGTAATTTCTTGCCCGAAAGTTGTTTTCAAGTCGAGGTAGTATGGCAACCATTTGGCACCATACCTACGGTTGTAAATCAAGGTAATCCAGAGCAGCATCGGGTGAGGAGCAGTAATGAAAAGAAATTGATTGTAGCGCGTACAAACTAAACGTTTTTGAATTTCTAAAAGTGGTAGCATCACCCACAAAGCTGGTGAAACCTCTCCATTAGAAGAGAGGCGACTGGGAAAGACGATATCGGCAATGGGTTTATTCGCCGGCCAAGAAGCTTGCTTCGCGATTTCATCAATTACTGCAGATGTTAGCGTCGTTTTTGTAGTCTTGTGTTCAACATCTCTCTTTGCTGGAGGAAGGGTAGTGGATGGTTCATTAATGGGTGGCAAAGTTTTGCTTGTGCCATAACGCTGTTCCAAGGATGCCAGAACCTTAAGAATTTCGTCTATACTTTGGGGCCTTGAGCTTGGTGGCTTGGCTAAACAACTCATAACTAAATTTTCTACTTCTTTTGGTACTTGTAGAGCGGGAGCAACCTCAGCTAAAGAACGCGGTTGTTGATAGTGGTGTAGTTTATACCAAACTCCAAAAGAGTGGCTTGATGCGATGAAGGGAATTTTACCTGTAAGCATTTCAAACATCATCACTCCCAAACTATAAATATCAGAACGGTTATCTAATTCCTTGCCATCCATTTGTTCGGGAGAAGAATAAGCGAGAGTACCTAAATAGTAGTTAGTATGATCGGTATCTGACTGTAGTAACTTAGCGATCCCAAAATCTAAAACTTTAACTAATTCGCCAAAACTATCGTCTTGAATGACGAGCATATTGCTCGGCTTAATATCGCGATGGATAATTGGGTAGATTTTGCCATCAACTGGGATGCCATGATGAGCGCACTGTAACCCCAAGCAAATTTGACGTACCATGCTCAAAAATCTTGGTAAAGACAGTTGTTGCTTGCGGATGACATTGCTCAGGCTTGCTCCTTGTAGGTATTCCATAACGTAGAAGGGAATATTATTCTCGTCTACGCCATAGTCCATGACTCGGACAATGTGGATACTTTTTTGCCCCAGTAAGGCACAGGTTTTCGCTTCTCGCTCAAAGCGCTCCTGCACTCGCAATTCTTGATTTTCCATTGATACAGCAAGAAATTTAACCGCAACGGGTACGCCTCCCAACAAAACATCCTTAGCACGATAAACTTTACCCATTGCTCCAGCACCAATCATCTCCTGGAGTTCATAGCGTTTGCTGAGTAAACGACCAATGTTGGGGTCTAACATAGAAAATTCGACTCCAATGTTTAACAGTTACCAGTTATCAAGTAGCCGCAGTACCAGTTATCAGTTTTATCGTTGGGGGAAACACCACACCAATTGGACCGAAAGCGTTAGTGGCGGGTTTAAATCCTCCACCAGCCTGCAGGCGTCACTGGTCACTTGTTCACTGATTTAACAATCCTGGGAGATACCCAGCCTACAAGTTGTCAGTGTTTTGGTTTACAAGTGCATTTAGATAAACGGGGTTAGCACACTCAGTGAGAAATTTTGTACTATCCCGTACTTTTGCTGTTATTTAGTTTTCCCAAATTTGACCGATGAGATAACTTGAGGCATCTAAAAAAATGGTTTTGATTTATGGGCTGACCAATAGGATTTGAGCTATCCTACAAATACTCTCCACAAGCTGCTGCTCTGTCAGTTCACCGTAACCAAAGATAAACTCACCTTGAGAATGTGGTTTGAGATAATGAGGTGCAGCAGAGAACATCCCAACACCTAGCAAAGCAGCACGCTCAATAATCTCTTCATCTGTGAAAGGCGTGTGTAATCGCACCATCACATGAATTCCCGCTTTTTCTCCTAAAATCGTTGCTTTCTCGCCAAAATGAACGTTTAATGCTTTAACAAGAGCTTGACGACGCTTATCGTAGAGCGATCGCATTTTTCTGATATGCCGTTCTAAATGCCCTTGTTCGATAAAATCTGTAAGAACCTGTTGTTCTAGTAATGGGAGGTGGCGATCGCTCAACCATTTAGCACGAGCAAAAGCAGAAACCAAACTTTTTGGCAAGACCAAATAGCCAATTCGTAGCGAAGGAAACAGCACTTTTGAGAACGTACCGATATAGAGTACAGAATCACTGTGATCCAAGCCTTGCAAAGCTGGAATAGGTCTGTCACCATAGCGATATTCGCTATCGTAATCATCTTCAATGATTAAAGCCCCCGTTTGCCTTGCCCAAGTGAGTAATTCCAATCGTCGGGGTAGCGAAAGTATTGCACCTGTGGGGAACTGATGAGAAGGTGTCACGTAAACAAGGCGGATTTGTTCACCCCAATAGTTAGCTAAGTCTTTAACCGCCAAGCCAGACTCATCCACAGCAATGGGCAAGAGTTTTGCACCGTGAGTCTGAAAGATTAGCCGTGCGCTTAAATAGCCTGGGTCTTCCACAGCAATAACATAATTTGGTTCAATGAATAAGCGCATGATTAAATCAAGTGCTTGCTGCGTGCCATTGACAATTATCACTTGCTCTGGTTCGCAGTTGACAGCGCGGGAACGAGAGAGGTAACGAGAAATAGCTTCTCGCAAAGGTTTGTACCCTAGAATATCTGTTGAGTAGTCCAGCCATTCTAAATCAGAGCAACAGTAACGAGAAAGTAACTTGCGCCACAACTTAATCGGAAATTGGTCAAAGGCTGGTCGTCCGTAGCGGAAGTTAATTGGCATTTCCGCTTCAGTAATTCTGGGGACATCTTCCGTCTTAATTAAATTTTCGCCATACTTAGAAAGCTTGACTGGTGGACGAACCATTTTCCCAGTCGATTGAATTGGCGTTGAATTTAGTAAATCATCAGGAAGTTGAGTGCAAACAAAAGTACCAGAACCGACGACAGTTTCTATGTAGCCCTCACTTAAAAGTTGGTCGTAGGTTTGAGTCACAGTCGTGCGCGAAATCCCCAGAGACTTGGCAAGCTGGCGTGTGGAAGGAATACGTTTTCCTGGTAATAACCTTCCGCTAAGAATGCAGTAGCGCAGTTCTTCGTAAAGCTGTTGATGAAGTGGAAAAGGAGAATTGCTATCCAGCGTAATGACAAAATCCATAACTTCACAGCTAGGAAAGTGGACTTATATGAAATCATAAAAGTGGCTCTTGTAAAAGACCACTTTGAAGAATTACGCTGATATTGGTTGAATTAAAACTCCTTAAAAATGCTGATAGAGCAACAAATCACTATCAGAGAAGCGACTCAACAGGAAGACTCACTGATTGCAGAGCATTTTTACCAAATGTGGCAAGATATTGGCGTTCCTGATGAGGCTATTAACCCAAATTGGTTTGAGATAACTCTCCAGTTTATAGAACAGGCTCGTCAAGATTTATTTTACAAAGCGTTTGTGGCAGAGGTTGACGGTGGAGTCGTTGGTTCTGCAAGTTGTCAACTCTACTCAGGTTTATACCCGAATGTTTTTATCCCAGAATACCGCAAATATGGATATATTTGGTGCGTTTATGTTAAACCATCTTACCGCAAACAAGGAATTGCCAAGCAACTGACTAGCGCCACGGTTAACTATTTGAAAGCACTGGGTTGTACGCGAGCGGTTCTCAACGCCTCTCCCTTAGGCAAACCAGTCTATGAAAGTCTTGGTTTTTCCAATAGCAATGCTATGCAGTTGGATTTATGAAAAATGAAAATTGCTATTAGAGAAGCTACTCAACAGGAAGACCGAATTATTGCAAAGCACTTTTAGCAGATGTCGAAAGACCTTGGTGTTCCTGATCATAATATCAATCCTGATTGGCTTGATATTATTCTTCAGTTTATAGAAGAGGCTCGTCAATTATTTTACAAAGCGTTTGTGGCAGAGGTTGATGGTGCAATTGTAGGTTCTGCAAGTTGTCAGATCTATACAATCAAAAGTCTTTACCCAAATATTCTCAAGCAGCAATCTCGCAAAACTGGTTACATTTGGGGCGTTTACGTTGAACCATGTTACCGCA
The DNA here is from genome assembly GCF_036697665.2 of Scytonema sp. PRP1. Classification (NCBI taxonomy): domain Bacteria; kingdom Bacillati; phylum Cyanobacteriota; class Cyanophyceae; order Nostocales; family Scytonemataceae; genus Scytonema; species Scytonema sp. PRP1. The sequence continues at coordinate 29,799 of NZ_JBAHYJ020000016.1, forward strand.
GGCAAGGAATTGCCAAGCAATTAACTAGCGCGACGGTTAACTATTTGAAAGGAATTGGTTGTACGCGAGTACGTCTTGACGCCTCTGTCATGGGAAAACCAGTTTATGAAAGCCTTGGTTTTTCCAATGGGAATGGTATGCAGTTGGACTTAATTGATATCAGTTCTTTCTAGTCTTGATGTATGTGGACGGGCAAGATGCCCATCCCACAAGAGAATCACAATTGGAGTACAAAACTATGAGTCCTTTAGACAACGCAATTCACCAAGAACAGTTGACTCCTACACAACGCAGTCAAATTAAGCGAGTTTCTCAACGGGGTCATTACGAGCGTCAGCTGATCTATGAGATTTTAGATGAAGGATTAATCTGTTATGTAGGATTTGTTGTAGATAATCAGCCGTTTGTGATTCCAACTGCTTACGGTCGTGTGGAAGACAAAATATACATTCATGGTTCGCCAGCAAGTCGGATGTTGCGTTCTCTACTTACTGGTATTGAAGTTTGCGTGACAGTCACTTTGCTAGATGGGTTAGTACTGGCACGGTCAGCGTTTCACCACTCCATGAATTACCGTTCTGTCGTGATATTTGGTACAGCTAACCTCGTGCAAGACACTGAGCAAAAGCTAGAAGCGCTACGAGCTTTTACTGAGCATATCGTACCAGAAAGATGGACAGAGGTACGCCCACCCAATCGTCAGGAATTACAAGGAACTTTAGTGCTTTCTCTACCTATTACAGAAGCGTCTGCCAAAGTGCGGACAGGTCCACCTCTGGATGATGAGGAAGACTATAGTTTACCTGTATGGGCAGGTGTTTTGCCTTTGCAAGTGGTTGCTGGTGATGCGATCGCCGATCCGCGTTTACATACGGAGATAGGTTTACCATACTCTGTAAGGAATTATAGACGATAACATGCATGAAATTACTGAGCCAGTAATGCGATCGCAGAGGATATATTCAGTATCGTCCCAGTATACTATGGCTCATGAATCCCTCTGCAACACCATCTTGGAATCAAGTCCGCGCTGCATTTCAAAAAATCTGGGGTTATGAAGATTTCCGTCCACCCCAAGGAGAAATTATCCAGAGTTTGTTGGCAAAAAAAGATGCGCTTATTATCATGCCCACAGGTGGGGGAAAGTCAATTTGCTTTCAACTTCCAGCACTGCTACAAACTGGATTAACGCTCGTTGTTTCACCTTTGGTGGCGCTTATGGAAAACCAAGTGCAGGAACTTCGGGAACGCAATTTACCAGCTGCCCTTTTGCATAGTGAATTGCCGTCTGACACGCGACGTAAAACTTTGCAAGCTTTGGGACGACAACAGTTGAGATTACTTTACTTGTCTCCAGAAACTTTACTGAGCAAGCCAGTGTGGGAAAAGTTGTGTCAGCCGCAAGTTGTGATTAATGGCTTGATACTAGATGAAGCGCATTGTTTGGTACAGTGGGGAGACACTTTTAGACCAGCTTATCGAAGGTTGGGGACGGTACGACCAGCGCTGCTTAAAGCAAAACAGTTGGGAACAAATATAGCGCTAGCCGCTTTTACCGCCACCGCGGATCCTCTAGCCCAAAGTAAAATTCGAGAAGTTCTTGGGCTGCAGCAACCTGCAGTTTTTTGCATTTATCCTTACCGATCTAATATTAACCTTTTTATTCGCATAATTTGGACGCCAAGAGGCAGAAAGCAACAATTATTAAAATTTCTTTTAGATAAACGACAACAAACTGGGTTAGTTTACGTTCGTACAAGGCGAGATAGCGAGGAGTTGGCTGCATGGCTGCAAGAAATGGGTTACGCCACAGCAGCTTATCATGCAGGATTGGGCGCAGAGGAACGCCGCGCCGTAGAAGCACAATGGCTGAGTGGAAAAATGCTGTTTGTTATCTGTACCTGTGCTTTTGGTATGGGAATAAATAAAAGTGATGTGCGTTGGGTGGTTCATTTTCACCCACCGTTGTTGATTTCAGAGTACGTGCAGGAAATTGGACGCGCTGGACGTGATGGGAAACCAGCCGAGGCGCTGATGTTGATTAGTGAACCGACAGGGTGGTTAGATCCCGAGGATAAGCAAAGACAAAAGTTTTTTCAGGAGAATTTGCACAAGCAACAATTATCGGCGCAGCAAGTGCTGAAAAAATTGCCAAAAACAGGGGAAGTGAATGCTGTGGCGAGAGAATTTCCTGATGGGGCGATCGCTCTTTCTCTGCTACACAGCAGCGGACAACTCCAGTGGCTTGACCCTTTCCATTACACTATCGTTTCGGGGGCGAAAACTGAATCAGTCACACAATTGCACGCAGCGAAGCAAATGAATCAATATCTTATGACCAAGAATTGTCGCTGGCGTTTTTTGTTAAGTGCTTTTGGTTTTGAGGAAGAGATGAAAAACTGGCGTTGTGGTCACTGTGATAATTGCTCATAATTAAGGGATTGGGGAGCTCGGGGTTCCCTCTGGGGATGAGGGGCAATGGGGATTGGGAAGAGTATTGCCCAGTCTGCCCAATCCCCAGTCCCCAGTCGCCAATCTCCATTTAAAACTGCCGTAAAAAGCGTAGGTCGCTAGCATAAAGACGGCGAATATCATCAATTTGATGCAGAACCATTGCGAAGCGTTCCACACCAAAACCAGCGGCGAATCCACTATAAACTTCTGGGTCGTAACCCACGGCTTTGAGGACATTTGGATCGACCATTCCGCAACCCATCACTTCTAGCCAGCGACCCTTCCACTGTAAATCAACTTCAGCAGAGGGTTCTGTAAACGGGAAATAACTGGCACGGAAGCGAATAGGCAACTCGCCAAACATTGCCTCCAAAAATATTTTAATGGTGCCTTTGAGGTCAGTAAACGTCAGTCCTTCGTCAATTGCTAAAAGTTCTATCTGATGGAAAACCGCTGAGTGTGTTGCATCTACGTTATCTCTCCGGTAGACTCGCCCTGGTGCAATAACGCGGATTGGCGGTTCCTCTGTTTCCATATAACGAATTTGTACCGATGAGGTGTGAGTCCGCAAGAGATTGCCGTCTGGTAGGTAGAAGGTATCTTGCATATCACGGGCGGGGTGGTCGGGAGGGGTGTTGAGAGCCTCAAAGTTATAGTAATCTGTTTCCATCTCTGGTCCTTGAGCTACGGTGTAGCCCAAACCGACAAAGATATCCAAAGCTTTGTCGATGATGCCATTGAGGGGATGAACGCGACCTTGAGGACGGTAAGTTCCTGGCATTGTGACATCCAAAGCTTCAGCTTCTAGCTGTGCCTGAATTTTCACGCTTTCCAAGACTGCGCGTTGCTGATCTAGGCTGTTTTGCAGGGCTTCTTTGACTGTATTGGCGATCGCTCCTATTGTCGGTCGTTCTTCGGCACAGAGTTGCCCCATACTCCGCAACAGCGCCCCTAGTTGACCCTTTTTCCCTAGGTAGCTGACTCTCAGTTCTTCCAGACGTTCTAGCGTATCAGCGGCGGCGATCGCTTTTTCTCCTTCCTCTCGCAGTTCTAAAAGTTGAGCCTCTAAACTGTTAGTCATTAGTCATTAGTTATTAGTCATTAGTTATTAGTCATTAGTCCAAGGCTTTGGGCTACTGGACAAATAACATTTCGTAATATGCCATTGATTTGTCACGCGACAGTAGTATAGCCCAAACTTCTTTTTACCAGTTTAGCCGCTTTAGAGAACTCCACAACGTACAAGGTATGACTCTAAATAGTGAATTTGAGCGTAGGGGGTGCCTGCTGGTCTTGACACTTAAGTACTAACTAATGACTAATAACTAATGACTCATGACTACTGAGCAATGTCTATGAAAATACTGATTAGCAACGATGATGGTATTTCTGCCCTAGGTATTCGTACTCTAGCAAACACTTTGGCTGAAGCAGGTCATGATATCAGTGTCGTTTGTCCGGATCGGGAGCGATCGGCAACTGGGCATGGCTTAACGATGCACCAACCAATTCGTGCCGAAATAGTGGACTCGATTTTTCATCCTGCTGTCAAAGCTTGGGCTTGTGATGGGACTCCTTCAGACTGTGTGAAGTTGGCGCTGTGGGCTTTGTTAGATTCTCCACCAGATTTAGTTCTGTCTGGAATTAATCATGGTGCTAATTTAGGAACGGAAATTCTCTACTCTGGTACTGTCTCTGCAGCAATGGAAGGTTTGATTGAAGGTTTTCCCAGTATAGCGTTCAGTCTTACCAGTCATACTAGTAAAGACTTTCAGCCTGCTGCTAACTTTGCCAAAATCCTGGTAGGACAACTGGCACAAAACCCTCTACCAGATTTGATGTTACTTAACGTAAATATCCCTGCTGTTAAATGGGAAGAAATTGCAGGAGTGGCTTTTACGCGTCAAGGAGTGCGGCGTTACGTAGATGTGTTTGATAAGCGAGTAGACCCTCGTGGTAAAACATACTACTGGTTAACCGGAGAAGTTTTAGAAGATGTGGAACCGACCGTAGATTTTAATATTCCCCAAAATATACCTATAGACGTACATGTTATCCGTAAAAACTACATCAGTATAACCCCCTTGCAATACAATCTTACTTATGCGAATGCATTCAACAAATTATCTCAATGGAACTTTAAATTTCTGTAAAGTCTTTTGGTTCTGGAGGTGATTATATCAAGGGTTCATAAATGCACGACAGGAAAATATAGGTTATAAAGTAGGAGCATCATTGAAGAACAGCCATACGCAAACTTTCGGAAAATCTGAGACTGCCGTCTGCAAATTTTTCATATATGAACAAAAAAGCAACCTTAAACAAGGTATGCTGTTTTACCAAGAAATTCCTCCACCATCAAAAGCCGTGAGACAACATAAACTTAACAAAATAAGTCACCATTTTTTGTATTGATTGCCCGGTGAGTCCAGCAAGCAACACTCATGTCTAGGATAGAAAATCAATTTACCGTGCATTTTTGGGGCGTTCGCGGCAGTATCCCCTGTCCGGGATCACACACCGTCCGTTATGGCGGGAATACCCCTTGCGTTGAGATGCAAGTGGGCGGCAAACGCTTAATTTTTGATGGAGGCACAGGACTGCATGTTTTAGGGCAATCTTTGTTGCCTAGTATGCCGATAGAGGCTGACATTTTCTTTACCCACTCCCACTGGGATCATATGCAAGGGTTCCCGTTCTTTTCCCCAGGGTTTATCAAGGGAAACATCTTTCATATTCACGGTGCGATCGCTCCCGATGGTTCCACCATTGAACAGCGTCTCAATGACCAGATGCTGCACCCAAATTTTCCCGTTCCCTTGCAGATCATGCAGGCAAAATTAGATTTCCACAATGTTATACCAGGGCGACCCATTCACATTCATGACATTACTGTAGAAACAGCTCCACTGAACCATCCAGGTGAAGCTATAGGCTACAGAGTTAACTGGCGTGGTGGCGCTGCTGCTTACATTACTGATACTGAACATTATCCTGACAGGCTAGATGAAAACGTTTTATGGTTAGCTCGTAACGCCGACATCCTGATTTACGATTCCACCTACACTGACGATGAGTATAATTGTCCAACCAAGCCTAAAATTGGCTGGGGACATTCGACATGGCAAGAAGCTGTGAAGGTAGCCAAAGCCGCTAATGTCAAAACTCTGGTGATTTTTCACCACGACCCATCACATGATGATGAGTTTTTGGATCGTGTCGGACAAGAAGCAGCACAAAAATTTCCTGGTGCTATTATGGCACGTGAAGGAATGGTGCTCCAAGTTCCTGTACCATTTCCTTTATCAGAATCTTTTTCTGTTAGTAAGTTTTCTGCTTATAGCTTGCAGTCGGAGCAACTTTAGATTTTGGATTAGATTGGTGATTAGGAGCTTTCAGCAGTCAGCGCACAGGAAGTTCTGAGCAATGAGTTCTGAGTGGAGTGACTTGTTATCCTACTCATGACTCGTTACTAAGTACTTACACCTGTGCTAGCTGATTGCAGTGAACCCCGAACGGCTTTCCCTAGGGTTCGCTTGAAGCTACAAAATCTTAAATCCCAGAATCGACGTGGTAAATTTGTCTCAAAATGGGTGTTCTGTGTGGGTTACTTCTTCGACCGAATTGGCTCTAACTCCAACTTTTGTTGCTCTCGGCAAATTTGACGGCGTACATCTTGGTCATCAGAGGGTGATTCAACCGATATTACCCGCTATGAGGACACAAGAAGACGTGGGGAATTCTTCGGCGTTTGCGTCACTCTCCACCCCGTCCTCACACGTCTACTCGACGGTTGTCACCTTTGATCCGCATCCACAAGAATTTTTTACTGGGCAACGCCGTACTTGGTTAACTCCGCTGGATGAAAAAATCCATGCCTTGCGATCGCTCTTAGTAGAACAACTGGTACTACTACCCTTTGGCAAAGAATTATCTGCTTTAACTCCTGAACAGTTTGTAGAAAAAATTCTGGTCCAACAACTGCAAGCTGCACGAATTAGCGTCGGGCAAGACTTTTGCTTTGGTTCCAACCGCACTGGTACTGCTGCTGATTTGCAATTGCTCGCCGCCAAGTACGGCATTCCCGTTACCATTGTTCCTCTAGAAACTTGTGGATCTCATGAGTCTACAGATAGCAGTCGTCCCAGCGTTGCTTCCAGCCAGGAAACTCGCATCAGCACTTCATTGATCCGGCAACTCTTACAAAGTGGGGACATTCAACAAGCAAACCAACTGTTAGGACGTGCCTACACTCTCATCGGTACTGTTGTCAAAGGTCAACAACTGGGCAGAACGATTGGCTTTCCCACAGCCAACTTAGAAATACCAAAAGACAAGTTTTTGCCTTGCCAAGGTGTTTACGCTGTTCGTGTTTTTACCATCGGTGAGACACTAGACACTTTTGAGGATAGTTACTTAGGCGTAATGAATATAGGTCATCGCCCAACGGTAAATGGTATGTCTGAATCTGTAGAAGTCCATTTGTTCGATTGGTCTGGTGATTTGTATGGCAAAAAGCTCGTGGTGCAGCTAGAAAGATTTTTGCGACCGGAACAAAAATTTTCTTCTCTAGAAGCCCTGAAAACACAAATTCAGCAAGATTGCGCTGTCGCCAGAGCTTTTTTTAGTGCCGAGTGTTAGTTTATCTCTGCTGAGGGAATACTAATGAAGGGAATAGGGAATGTCTAAGGGAAAAGCTAGTTCCTATTCCCCATTCCCTATTCCTTAATTAATGAGTGCATGAGAGAAAAAATTGACGCTTTGACACAAAACCTGGCTCTTACCATTGTCGGGAAAAGCGAGACAATACGCTTAATGCTAGTCGCCTTGCTAGCTGGCGGTCATGCTCTACTAGAAGATGTTCCTGGGGTTGGCAAAACTCTCCTTGCAAAATCTCTGGCTCGTTCTATCGATGGAAGGTTTCAACGTCTACAATGCACCCCCGATTTACTGCCAACTGACATCACTGGTACCAACATTTGGAACCCCAAAAGTGGTGAATTTAGCTTTCTTCCTGGTCCGGTATTTACCAATGTTTTGCTAGCAGACGAAATTAACCGTGCTACACCCCGCACATAGTCAGCTTTGTTGGAAGTTATGGAAGAACAGCAGGTTACAGTAGATGGCGTCTCTCGTGATGTTCCCACGCCCTTCTTTGTGATTGCTACTCAAAACCCTATCGAGTACCAAGGCACTTTTCCGTTACATAAAGCCTACCCAAAGCTACCCACAACTGGAGTTTTCTAGACAAAGATAACTTGTACCAATTGGTTTACTTCGTATTTCTTATAGGATTTTGCGCCTAACACCACTTCGCCAGTAGACAATGTTGCAAGGTTTTTAACACCAAGGTCAACGCCTACAACATCGACAGCAGCTGTCTGTAGAGCATCGACATCAAATCTGAAACTAATAAACCATCTATCAGCTTGTCGGCTAATTGCGGCAGCCGATCGTTAGTACCTGTGGTAGTCGTTCGTAGGTTTTGAGAACACCAATTATAGGTACTTGAATCTTATTGCTGCCCTACGGGTCAGACGTGGGGCTTCTGTCGGAGCTAGCTAAGTCTTGAAGATGAAAACAACTTCTTTCCTTGTGCAGATGACACTTGAGTTTTTGCGCTCAGGAGGTAGTGCTTTGATTAATCGGAGTAAGACGAAAGCTGTTTATCGTTGACTGATACAATTCTATCCAACCGAATTTCAGTCCCATCCTTTAGCTTGAGAAAATCAGCTTTATTTGCAGCGTAAACATCGACAATCAAACCTTGCACTTCCACTAACTCATTCGCTGCATTTGAGTAAACAATTCGGCATTTCTGGCGCAACGTCGCCAATGCTTCTAATTCATCATGAAAGTCACAACTGACCGGGATATACGCATCCATCGCGCTTCAGTTCCTGCATATTCATACAACTGTAGTTTAACTCTTCTTAAGAGAAGCATCTGTGTGCAGTCCTCACAGATAAGTAACTATTATGCCCGCATCCCCACCATCACAAAATTCACCAATTCTTCGGCAAATCCATCGTCTAATGGGGCATGCTTTAGCAGTAACCGATACCAGATCGGACCATAAATCGTATCAATCACCAATTCCAAATTCAAATCTGGGCGTAGTTCACCTCGTGCCATTCCCCGCTCCAAAATTGTGCGGGTTGCTGCTCTACGACATTTAATAAACTGCTCGCGAAACGCCTCAGCAAAAGACGCATCTATTTGTGCCTCAGCAATCAGTCCTGTAACAGCAGTACCGGTTGTCGTTGTTGTCAGCATTGCAAATAGTTGTTGTAGAATATGATACAGGTCTTGTTTAACCGAACCTGTATCGGGTGTGGGAATATTCTGCGTAGCTTTTCGGAGTATGCTTCCATAACGACTGCTGCCTTAGAAGGCCACCAACGATAAATAGTTTGTTTTCCTACTCCTGCACGAGGGAATTGCCCAAAGGGCACTGCGCTGGGCGCAATCGCCTCAATACAAATATCGCGATAGCCTTTCTCCTCCAGTAACTCAGCAGTTGCTTTGAGAATTGCTTGATGGGAACGCTGATTTCGCCTGCGAATCGAAGGTGCTTTCGGGGGAGATAGCATTTGAGTTTCCTTGTTTTCTACTTTTTGTGGCATGGGTGCAGGCTCTAGACTTATTTCATATTTTTATTTTGAGCGATACGAGACGGCTTGTCTGATTTAAGCGAGACGGTATGGCTCATATAAATTAAGAATATGAAAGTTGTAGCAATGAGATGCGAACAAGAATTGAATAGATTTCGCAAGAATATGCAAGATTACACTAGCTGCAATTCCGTAAAATACTAACGCTTCCCAAACACAGAGAATTTTTATGACAAATTCTTCTCAGACACGAGTATGGTTGATTACTGGTAGCTCAACTGGTTTTGGTCGGATGTTAGCAGAAGCAGTGCTAGATCAGGGTGAGACGGTGGTGCTAACAGCACGGAACCCGCAGCAGGTAGAAGATTTAACAGCAAAATTTCCGGCTCGTACTTTGGCAGCGCGGTTGGATGTGACGAACCCTACGGAGGTGCGGGAAGTCGTGAAACAGGCGATCGCCACCTTTGGACGCATTGATGTTTTGGTCAACAATGCCGGATACGGGACGCTAGGGGCAATAGAAGAAGCCAGCGATGAGGAGATTCGCCGACAATTTGATACTAACGTTTTCGGCGCACTTGATTTAACGCGGGCAGTATTACCCCATCTGCGACAGCAGCGTAGTGGGCATATTATCAATTTCTCCTCAGTGGGAGGCTTTGTGTCCTTTCCTGGCTCAGGAATTTATTGCAGTACTAAATTTGCCCTAGAAGGGATTTCCGAAGCATTAGCCCAAGAAGTTGCGCCTCTTGGTATAAAAGTCATAATAGTTGAGCCTGGTGCGTTCCGTACTGATTTTAGCGGACGTTCTCTAGTCGTCTCTGACACCCAAATTGCGGACTATGAACCAGTGATTGGTCAGTACCGCCAGTGGGTGCAGGATATTGATGGTCAGCAACCAGGAGATCCTAAAAAAGCTGCTTCGGCAATCATTCAATCTGTTAACAGCGAGAAGCCTCCATTGAGATTGGCACTTGGGGCAGATGCTGTAAATGCGATCGATGCCAAGCTTAAATCCGTGAAAGCCGAATTAGATGCATGGAGAGAAGTTGCTGTTGATACTGCCTTTGAGGGAGTTGTGGTGAGTGGAATAGGTGGATAAATACCAGGGTGTGCTTGCCGGCTTACTACTCAGCTTCCATAGACTAGTACACTATGGCGTAAATAGAGCAACCATTTAAAATCCCCAAAAAGCCGATTCCATAATACTTTTGACTTTTGACTTTTGAATGCATGACTTCCGCCTTGCGGTACTAGCTTGTTTATGTTTCAGTCAATAACTCAATCTAAACCTGTTGCCTTAATTCTCGGTGCAACTGGCAGAACAGGTTCTCACTTAGTCAACCTGCTAGAAAAAGACAGTGATCCAGACAATCTTGAGATTCGGGTTGCAGTTCGCAAACCCGAACAGGCTGAAACTTTCACAAAACGGGGTATTGCGACGGTACATCTTGACCTTGATGACCTCTCAACCTATGAAAGCGCACTGCAAGGTGTACAGCGCCTATTTATGATTACTGGGTACACCGTGGATATGCTCAGCCAGGGCAAAAACCTGACTGATGCTGCCAAAAATGCAGGCGTTGACTATATCGTTCATGTTGGCACCTTCCACCAACCAGGTCGCTCCCAAACGAAACTCATTCGCCATTACGTCTGGCATCAACTTATCGAAACGTACATAGAAGCCAGCGGTATTGCTTGGACTCACTTGCACCCCAACGCATTCATGCAAAACTTCTTCGGTGCAGTGCAGGATGGCAAACTTCGCATGTTCTTTGGTCATGAACGTGTGGGATTGGTGGATTGCTATGACCTTGCTCGTGTTGCTGCAGCTGCGCTACGTCACCCGCAAAAACACACAGGAGAACGATATTTTCTGAGTGTGGAAGCGCTGACGATGACGGAAGCTGCACAAATCCTCTCGGAAGAACTCGGCAAACCCATCAGCTACGAACCATTACCCGCGTCGGATTTGCGAAAGTTACCTCTTGGTGAAGCAATGGAACCTGCCTATTTTGAGTGCATTGTCCGTCAGATGGAACTGCTTCAAGCTGGACAACTTCCTGACTTTGCGGATGTTTACGACAATATCCCAGAAATTATTGGAGAACAACCGATAATCTTCCGCGAATTTGTCAGAAATAATCGAGATTTTTTTGAGGCTGCGTAAGTTGAGAAAATAACAAGAGTACAGTTATGAATTTCACTCCATAAGCACAACAAAGAGCTACCCAAACCTCATGTTTGAAATCAATTTATGAACGAAGCTAAACTCCAACTATTACTAGATAGAGCAGAAATTAGCGATATCGTAACCCGTTATGCAATGGGAATGGATCTACAGGACTGGAAATTGTTTCGTTCATGCTTAAGTGATGAAGTAGAAGCTGATTATTCGGAAGCTACGGGTCAACCAGCCGCCACCTTGAAAGCAAATGATTTTGTGGCTTTCATACAAGGCACTTTAAGCACAGAAAAATTAAGAACCCAAACGCTAAGTACCAACAACGCAATCACGATTGAGGGCGATCGCGCAACCTGTGTTTCGTACTACGTTGCCCAGCACTACTTACCAAAAGATAGCGGTAGTGGAGAAGCGTTTAAAACAGTTATCAGTTATCACTTATCAGGCGTATGGTAGGGGATTTAGACCCGCCACCAACGCCTTCCACGCTCTTGGTGGGGGACGCGCGACCACTCGGATTTAACTGATAACTGTTTACTGTTCACTGTTCACTGTTAATGTACATGGCTGGTACACTGATACGTTAATCCAAACTGCACAAGGCTGGAAAATAAGCGGGGTCAAAGTAACTGTTCGTTGGACAACAGGTAACCCTGAAGTGCTGGGGCTAAAGGCATAACGGTAAGTGAGATAAACGCTGTCTAAGTCAATATTTCAACACAGCACAAATATCTGAACAGAAAAATTAGGAGAAAACTATGTCAGGTAATGACAAAAAGATTGCTCTAGTTACTGGTGCAAACAAAGGACTTGGTTTTGAAATCAGCCGCCAATTAGCAAAACAAGAAATTACTGTACTTATAGGTGCCCGCGATGAATCTAAAGGCGCTGAAGCCGCCGAGAAATTACAGGCTGAAGGGCTTGATGTGCAATCCATCAAAGTTGATGTAACAGACATTACTTCTGTTGCCACCGCAGCCAAAAAGATTGAAGAGCGTTTCGGTAAGCTCGATATTTTGGTCAACAATGCAGGTATTCTACTTGACGGGGGTGTGAATCCGAGCGACCTTGACCTCAATGTTTTAAAACAGACATTTGAAACAAATTTATTCAGTGCTTTTGCGGTATTACAAGCAATGCTGCCCCTGATTCGCAAGAGCCATGCTGGTCGTATCGTGAATATGTCGAGTACTCTTGGCTCCCTGACTGACACTCTTGACCCAAACTCACACTATTTTGGGTATAAAGGGCTAGCTTATCAAGCGTCTAAAGCGGCGCTTAATGAAATTACAGTTCAATTTGCCAAAGAATTAAGTGATACACCAATCAAGGTCAATTCTGCTTGCCCTGGTTGGGTGCAGACAGACATGGGCAGTGCAGATGCACCGAGAACAGTAGAGGAAGGTGCTGACACTCCTGTGTGGCTTGCCATATTACCAGAAGATGGTCCAACAGGTGGTTTCTTTAATTCTCGTAAACCAGTTGCTTGGTAATTTCTTGAATAGGTGGGTACTGCCCACCTTTTTTATTAAGTAAACAAGAAATTATTTGCTGATTAATATTACATTTTTTTTGCACATATTGAGAGGAGAAAAGTATGACCATTTCAAAATTATCTGCTTCTGAACAACAAGCAATTACTGATAGAGTTTTAGCAGCTAGCCTCAAAAGTCAGCAAGAAAAGGGACCAGCCTTACGCCAGGTACACCCAAAAAGCCACGGTTTAGTTTGGGGAGAATTTATCGTTGAGAATAACATTCCTGCTGCACTAAAAGTTGGGGTCTTTGCTGCTCCTCAAGCTTATCCTATCTGGGTTCGTTTTTCTAATGCTGGAGAAGCGGAAAAGCGGGGCAAGTTCGTTTCAGATAAAGAACCTAATGCTCGCGGTTTGGCAATCAAATTAATGAACGTTGAAGGTGAAAAAGCTCTTGATGATGAAGAAAAAACTCAGGATTTTCTTCTCATAAATCATCCAGTTTTTTTCGTTCGAGATGTCCAAGGATATGTTGATATTGCCAAAGTAGCAAGTGGACAAGCTGACCCAGAGTTGACGCAAGTGATGCAGCCTTCGTTTGCGATACTTCAAGAAACTGGCAATAAGAAAGTCAGCAATCCGCTTCTTATCCAGTACTGGAGTACGACACCTTACAAATTAGGCTCTCAAGCTATCAAGTTCTCTGTCAAACCTCAACAACAAGAAGAGGCTCCTGACTCACTACCTGACTCTGAGAATTACCTGCACGAAGCAATTGTCAGATATCTGACCGATGAAGGAAAGGATGCTTTTTTTGACTTTTTGATTCAAGTTTATGTAGATGAAGAAAAGACTCCAGTTGAAAATCCAATGCAGGAGTGGAAAGAGGAGGATTCACCTTTTATTAAGGTGGCTAGTATTAGGATTCCTAGCCAAAAGTTTGATTTTGATGAGCGAAAACGGTTGGATGAGGGCTTGTCTTTCAATCCTTGGCATACTTTATCTGAACATGAACCAATTGGTAGTGTAAATTTAGCTCGTAAAAAAATCTACCAAGAACTTGCTAAATATCGACGCGAGGAAATCGAAAAGCGTTTGAGAGAACCTCAACCTTTCGCTTTTGTACAGGATGAGCCTCGTTAAATGTATCTCTTGCAAAAGTCAATTTTTTTGAATATAAAACCACAGATGGGCACAGATGGGCACAGATAATTTATCTGCGTTTATCTGCGGTTCCAAATATCCTTAATATCATGTTCGGCTAGTTACCCATAATAAAACTTGTTTGTAGTAAGGGCTTTAGTCCAAGATTTAGTTGAAGAGGACTAAAGCCCTCACTACGAACTTCCGCAGAACATGAGCAAATACCAGATTTTTGCAAGAAATAAATTTCATGGACTACAAAAAACGCACAGAATACAGAGGAAGAGATTTACAATGTCTAGTAACAACAAAAAAGTTTGGTTGATTACAGGTAGTTCGAGTGGGTTTGGACGCGCTTTAGCAGAAGCTGTCCTCAAGCATGGGGATCGCCTGATTGCTACCGCCCGTAAGCCAGAACAATTGAATGACCTTGTCAACCAATACCCAGAAACTGTCAAAGCCGTCCGCTTGGATATTACTAATAAAACAGCAGTTAAAGCAGCCGTGGATGCCGCTCTAGAAGCTTTTGGACGCATTGATGTCCTTGTCAACAATGCTGGCTACGGTTTGATTGGTGCGTTGGAGGAAGTTAGTGATGAGCAGATCTGGCGTAATTTTGACACTAACCTTTTTGGTGCAATTAACATGATACGAGCCGTCCTGCCAATTCTGCGACAACAGAAATCAGGACATATTGTCAATATGTCTGCAATTGCCGGATTTTCCAACGAACTTGGCTTTTCTATTTACGGTGGGGCTAAATTCGCTCTCGAAGGTGTATCAGAAGCATTGCATGGTGAAGTCGCACCTCTTGGTATTAAAGTGACAATTGTCGAACCTGGTCCTTTCCGTACTGATTTTATCGGGCGTTCTCTGGATCGAGCGGAACACAGTATCGATGAATACGAACAAACCGTCGGCGAGTTCCTCCAGTTTCTCGACAAAATTGAGGGAACTCAGCCGGGAGATCCAGACAAAGCTGCACAAGTCCTCATTCAAGTTGTAAATTCCGATAATCCACCACTACGCTTGGTACTTGGAAAGTATGCCTATAGTAAGTTTCGCAAGAAGATTGAGTCCTTAACTGCTGAGTTAGATGCTTGGGAGCAAATAGCAGCAAGTACCGATTTTGAGACAGTCGGATCTCATTCGTAATTCTAATTGACACAGTTTTCAATTGGCTAAAATACAAGTTAGCTGTAAGGGCACAGCAATGTGTGCCCCTACCATTTGGTTTGTAGTTTATGCCTCAATACGGTTCAGTTAAGGATTATTGATGATAGCGTAAGCGCAAAGCGTACCGTTCGCGTAGCGTCTGGGCTACTGAGAAGGCATGGCACGAATGCGCCATAGATTACACACGTGTAGAGACGTTGCATGCAACGTCTCTACATTGAGGTTTTGATAACGGTTTTGGTCTTATCACCAACGGTATTGGTTTATGCCTTTGAAAGCGCTGTAATTACAAATTATTAATTACTTGCACCGACTTGCTGTTGCTGCGGTGTATTTTGCAAAGCACCATACAACCTATTGAGTGCATTCACGTAAGCCTGAGCTGATGCCACAATGATATCTGTATTTGCCGCATGACCGGAAAACACTCTACCTTCATGCTTAAGACGGATAGTCACTTCCCCAATTGCGTCAATTCCTGCTGTGACTGACTGTACAGAAAACTCAATCAATTGGTTGGGTACATTAACGACACGGTTGATGGCTTTATAAACCGCATCCACCGGTCCTGTACCAATCGCTGCATCAATCAATTCTTCTCCTTCTGGAGTACGGAGTGTAACTGTTGCAGTAGGACGGGCGTTGCTACCGCAGGAAACTTGCACTAATTCCAAACGGAACAAATCGGGAGCTTGTTGGATTTCATCATTAACAATGGCTTCCAAATCCCAATCGGAAATTTCTTTCTTTTTATCCGCTACTTCTTTGAATCTAACAAATGCTTTATTTAATTCAGTTTCTGTTAGTTCATAGCCCAATTCTTTCAAGCGAGTCCGGAAAGCATTTCTTCCTGAATGTTTGCCCAAAACAATTTGATTTTCTGTTAATCCAATGAGTTGGGCATCCATTATTTCATAGGTGAGCTTATTTTTCAGGACCCCATCTTGGTGAATTCCAGACTCGTGAGCAAAGGCATTCGCCCCGACAATTGCTTTATTTGGTTGGACTAGCATTCCTGTCAAGCTAGAAACTTGACGAGATGTTTTGTAAATTTGTTTGGTGTCAATATTTGTTAAAGGTTCTTCCGAATCAATTGAACGTCCTAAGAAGGGGTTGAAATATTGCCGCCGGACGTGCAAAGCCATGACCAATTCTTCTAGTGCTGCATTTCCTGCACGTTCACCAATACCATTGATAGTACATTCTAACTGCCTTGCTCCATTTTTCACAGCCTCTAGGAAGTTAGCAACTGCCAAGCCTAAATCATTATGTCCATGAACAGAAATAACTGCTTGATCAATGTTAGGAACGTTTTCTTTAATGCCTTTAATAAGCGCTCCAAATTCACTTGGGGTAGTATAACCCACAGTATCAGGAATATTAACTGTTGTTGCCCCAGCGGCGATCGCTCGCTCTAATACTTGATAAAGGAATTCTGGATCGGAACGTCCAGCATCTTCCGGAGAAAATTCTATATCATCAGTGAAGGTTTTGGCGTAAGCCACCATTTCTTCAGCGATCGCCACAACTTCTGATTTTGTCTTTTTCAGCTTGTACTTAAGGTGAATATCGCTTGTCGCAATAAAGGTGTGAATTCTCCCTTTTGCGGCTGGCTTAATTGCTTGGGCTGCTGTTTTTATATCTTCTTGTCGCGCTCTTGCCAAAGAGCAAATCACTGGACCATCTTCTGTCCCCACAATTTGGGCAATCTTGCTCACAGCCTCAAAATCTCCAGGGCTGGCAAAGGCAAAGCCTGCCTCAATAATATCTACACCCAAACGCGCCAGTTGCTTAGCGATAGTGAGTTTTTCATCTATATTCAGTGTTGCTCCCGGACACTGCTCGCCATCTCGAAGTGTCGTGTCAAAGATAATTATTCGCTCTGGTTTGGTATTCATTTGCGCCTTGTTGTTGACTTTTTACTTGTGATTTAAAATACCTTCTACCTTATTTTTTTTGCGCTTATCTTTGTAAATAATTGCTAAGATTACTTAAGAATCTACTTTTTCGATTCGATCCCGAATATCATTCAAATCTATATATCTATCAGTAGCATTACGTAGTTCTCTAGCTATCATTCCTTCTGTTGATACTACTGTAATATGAGTATTTTTTCCTCGTAACAGTTCTATTGCTCTTTCAAAATCTCCATCTCCACTAAATAAAACAACTCGGTCGTACTGATCTACTGTATTAAACATATCTACAACAATTTCTATATCTAAATTAGCTTTTTGCGAGTACCGACCAGATGAATCATCATAATATTCTTTTAAAATTTTAGTTCTGACTGTATAACCTAGACTAATTAGAGCGTCTCTAAATCCTCGCTGATCCTGTAGGTCTTTTAAGCCAGTGTACCAGAAAGCATTAGTTAAGGTTGTGTCTGATTGTTCGTGTCTAAAATATTCTAAGACTCTTCGCGGGTCAAAAAACCAGCCATTTTTTTGTTGAGCATAGAACATATTGTTTCCGTCTACAAAAATAGACAGACGATTCATCGGAGAACCCATAGTAAAGTTACACCTAATAATATAAAAAAAATTTAGATTGAACAATAGATTATAGCAATTATAAAATAATAAGTTTGCTAATCTCTATAAATTATCTTGTCATATATAGCTTTTATCTAACAAGAGCGCATCTCAGAAAATTAACTCAAATATGATAAGTAGTAGCTCTCCTCCTCTCTAATAGTGCTAACTTTTTTCTCTCTTAGCGGGCTCTGCCGCCCCTGTGATCAAAATCTACCAATAAAATTGACTCATTAACAGCATTCTTAGCTCCGTATCAGTCAACTTTACTCCTAAAGAGGTATGGAATAGGTCAACGATAGCGTACAAGCGATGGTGCAGATCACCGGGTTTAAGCGTACGCACACACCCGCGTTGGCGATGCTCCAAAGGGGGATAGCGAGAAGCGCACTACCCTTAAAGGCGATCGCACATTTATAAATTTTCTTAACATTTTTAACAACAGTAGGATGCAACAGAGCATTCGTAACAGCTGCACAAAGCGTCTGTTGTAGAGTTCCGCTTATATTGTTCAAAGCGGTCAATTTGCTGAGCCTACCCTACTTTACCTTACTGTGCAAGAAGCCCTTCTCCTGACGGTGAAGGCGATCGCGCTTGAGTTCACTGAAAGTCGTGATTCGCACCGCAGTTTTTCGTGCAGGGTTTCCCTCCTTTGAGAACTGCTCGTCTCACCACCCTGCTCACGACACTACGTTGCTCTCAAGAACTCTGGAGGGCGCTTCTTTGTTAGGCGTCATCTGCGAAGCGGAGGCAAAGACCCGTAGCATGGCACTTTGCTTTTTAAATAAAGCGTACCCCTTAGGTAAAATAAAAATGCACCTGTGGTGGCAAAATTAACTAGCCGTAACTTGTTTGTCCGTGAAATAATAACTATTATGAGTTAAATTAGGCAAGAGGTTAGGTAGTGTCTGTTGTTGCGTACCTTATTATGTCATACCCTACTCTCCCTTTTGGGAAGCAGACCTTTGGGTATTTACAGGGTTTTATGACAATACGAGGTTCTACGACAAGATGCTGTACAAATGATACTTGCAAAGTTTTTTGCTCTGTAGCACATTGTTTATCCCATCTGCGGGAAAGAATGAACAATTATCGACTGTTGTCAAGTCCCACCTAAGAAGAACTGCCTTCGGTGCATTTACGGCGACATCTACCGTGTAAGGTTAGTGCTTGACTCATGTCAGAGCGTTAAAGTCCAAACTTCTGAGCAATCAGTGCCGAGTCACTTTTTCCAAATTTTCTGCATACTACTAAGCACTAGACACTTAACACTCGGTACTCAAAACTGTTTCCGGACATTTGGGAAGTCAGACAAAATAGTTTACAAATGTATAAGTTTTTGATTTCAATCTAATTTCAACTGTGTGGCACTTCAAGAGTGTGTAAATAAAGGCGTTGAAGGTAAATTAATCACTAATACGATATGGCAGAAGAACCTACATCTACATTCACCAAAAAAAACGTCTCTGCTGCCAATCGAGCGTTAAAGAACCCTACAAAAGCGACTTCGACGGTATCGGCACGTCGGTCAAAGCGATTGGCTCACTTGGGTCATTTACTGGCTGGTGTTGCAGCAGTGGGTGCAGCACTACTGGCAACTTCTGGTGTGAACTTGGCTAAATTCATGGAAAGTCAAGCTCAAAGCACATTTTATCTATTACAGGGGCCCGTAGATCCTCCAAAAGATATCGTGATTCTGGCAATAGATGAACAGTCGATATCAGTAGGTGAGCAGTATTATAAAACAGATCCAAAAGAGTATGCTTTTTTTGAACCGCTGCAAGCTTTTCCCTTTAAACGTGCTGCATACGCCCAAGTTATTGAGAAGTTGATCAACGCAGGGGCACGTTCTGTAGCCTTGGATATAGTTTTTGATACACCAAGTAGTTACGGATCGCAGGACGATGAAAAGTTGCGCTCCTCATTGGAACGCTATGGAAGCCAAGTGACTCTGGCTGCACTCTACGAAAATTCTGAAACACCCCAAGGCATGCTCATGCAATTGACACAGCCCCAGCAGATGTTTCGCACTGGGTCTGTCGCCATTGGTACTGTAAATTTCCCTCTAGAGGTAGATGGCAAAATTCACAGATTATCGGGTGAGTTTTCCAAGCTTGTAGGTGAAGATGCTTTAACGGTGAAAATGCTTTCTTTTGATGAAGCAGTTTTGAGAGCAGCCCAAGTGAATTATCCACCACCAAAGGGCGATCACATACATTTTTACGGACCAGCAGGGACATTTGAGCAAATTCCGTTTTGGTACGTTCTCGACCCGGAAAACTGGAACACCTATTTGGAGCAGGGAAAGTTTTTTAAGGACAAAATTGTGCTGATTGGAGCAACAGCTAAGACGGGTCAGGGGGACGATTATCATCCAGTTGCAGCGATTAGCAGTTGGTGGCATCCACAGCGAATGTCAGGGGTGGAAGTTCACGCCCATGCGATCGCAACTTTAATGCAAAATAAAGCGATCGCGCAAGCAATTCCCAATCCACAAGGGCGCGGTTTATTTGTGCTTTTTTTAGTGAGTGGATGTGGGGTAATAATTGGCTTAAGAAAAAGAGGTGCGACGAGATTTTTCTCTAGTATCGCCCTTGCCATGAGTTGGGGAGGAATCAGCTATTTTACCTTTGTCTACGGTTTGTTCATCTTACCTACAGCTATACCTATGGTAGCGATCGCCACTATCGGGGTATGTTACCTAGGAACAGAAATGGCTAGGGAGATCATCAGAAAAAGCCAATTGCTCGATATTTTTCAGAAATATTCCTCTCACCGTGTTGTCCAAGAGATTCTCAGCCAGCAGGACGATCTCAAAGACTTGCTACAGCAAAGGGAGATGGCAATATCAGGAAAAATCCTGGACGGACGCTACAGAATTGTTAAAGTTCTCGGTTCAGGTGGATTCAGCGAAACTTACATTGCTGAAGATACCAAACTTCCGGGCAACCCTTTGTGTGTTGTTAAGCAGCTAAAACCAGCTAATAGTAAACCAGAGCAGTTAGCAGTAGCCAGACGTTTATTTACTTCAGAGGCTCAAACACTCCAAAAACTAGGAACTCACACACAAATACCACAGCTTTTAGCTTATTTTGAAGAAGAAGAAGAATTTTATTTAATTCAAGAATATATAGTTGGTCATGCTCTCAGCCAGGAAACGCCATCAGGTAAACGGCTCGATGAAATAGCAGTCATCGAGATTTTACGGGACTTATTGCAAACATTGGCATTTGTCCACAACAATAGCGTTATTCACCGGGACATAAAACCCAGCAACATCATAAGACGAGAATCAGACGGCAAGCTGGTACTCATTGACTTTGGTGCCGTTAAAGAAGTCACTACACAAGTGGTGGATAATTCAGAGCAAACTGCCTTTACTATTGGGATTGGTACTAGGGGTTATGCACCTAGCGAGCAGTGCTACGGACGTCCACAATATAGTAGTGATATCTATGCAGTCGGCATGATTGGTATAAAAGCGTTAACTGGCATGGCTCCCCACGAGATAGAAAGAGATGTTAATGGAGAACTGAAATGGGTTGAGAAAGCATACGTGAGCCACTCCTTATCCAACATTCTCAGTAAAATGGTGCGGGAAGACTTCCAACAACGTTATCAATCTGCATCTGCAGCTCTTCAGGCGTTGCAAGAGTTAGTTGGTGAGTACACACAAACTTTGCCCAAGGACGACTCATCACTCAATGCTGTTTCTTTAGAAGAGCCAGATATTGCCACCACACCTTGGACTGGAATATCTGAGAACACAGCACAAACTTCCTCCACATCTATACTGCCAACTTATTATAAAAATTCAATAAAAGACCGTAAGGATTTTCCTCCCTCTACAAAGTAGGGTTGGAAGCGGCAAAAATAGGGCGTTGCAAAATTGAAGAAGAACGCAGAACACAGAATACACATCTGCTGAAATGAATTGTGCGTTCTCTACAACCCTTGTAGAGACCTGCCATGGCACTCTACATTATTTTTTGGAGAGGTCTAATTATTACACGAAAGCGCTGTAATACCACAGATAAACACAGATGGACACAGATAAACATTTGTATTTGTCTGAGTCCAATGCTTTGTACATTTGCGGTTCCAAATAGCCCATCACCAGATTTTTGCAAGAAACCTAATGATCAAATTAGCGAACAGAGGATAACTGACAATGGATGACTATTAACGGGACTTAATATTACCGAAAATTTGGGTTTAAAGCCCCGCCCTAGAAGGGCGGCTTTATATTTGTCAATTGTCTTTTTAGATTGCAATTGTGTGTAGGTTGCTGCTAAAGTGCTTTTTAGCGGTAATGCGCACATATAAAAAGCTTAGTAGGTCGAGTGGACAACTCCTGAGCCACCAACCCTGGGGGCAATAATCCCAAAATCTTGTACAAATGTGGGAGTGTTAGAAAAGCTTAAGAAATAGCCTCAGTGCGGTCGGGCAGTCGGTGCAAGCGCGGCTTCGGGTAAAGTAATCTGAAAGAGTCGATTCGTCCGCTTGTTTAGAACTCCCAATGAAGCAGGAATCCCCATGCCTTTAGGCGCTCGGAGTGTCAAGAAGTTGATTTCATGTGCTAGGTATGACCGGAGCTGGCTGTAAAGGTTGACTATTTGTGGCTGGCGCTGATGGGTTTGCCGGAGTAGGCGGTGTCACTGTCGGTGGTGACGGGTTAGCAGGAGTAGGTGGTGCCACTGTTGATGTTGGCGGTGGTGTCACTGGGGGTGGTGACGGGTTTGCCGGAGTAGGTGGTGTCACTGGGGGTGATGACGGGTTAGCAGGAGTAGGTGGTTCCACTGTTGATATTGGTGGTGTTGTCACTGGTGGTGTTGTCACTGGTGGTGTTGTCACTGGTGGTGTTGTCACTGGTGGTGTTGTCACTGGTGGTGTTGTCACTGGTGGTGTTGTCACTGGTGGTGTTGTCACTGGTGGTGTTGTCACTGGTGGTGTTGTCACTGGTGGTGTTGTCACTGGTGGTGTTGTCACTGGCGGTGTGACGACTGGTGGTGTGACGACTGGTGGTGTGACGACTGGTGGTGTGACGACTGGTGGCGGTGTGACGACTGGTGGTGTGACGACTGGTGGTGTGACGACTGGTGGTGTGACGACTGGTGGTGTGACGACTGGCGGTGTGACGACTGGCGGCGGTGTGACGACGACTGATGGCGGTGGATTGGAATTTTTTCTGTCAGATTGTGCAGCAGTGTTTGATACGACTTGTCCTGTATCGAGCAAGGTGCCAACTGGGGAATTGTTTCTAATAATGTTGTTAGTTAATGAATTTGGGGAAGTCGTCGTCGTTGGCTTTCCAAAAGATGGGTTTTTAACAATATCTTGACCAGTGAGTGGCGGCTGTGCAGCTACAGCTGCAGCAGTTTCAGCTTGAACGCTGGCGATCGCCGGATCTGAATTCGGTACACCCTGTTTTAAAGTCAGATCTAGCCCCTTAACCAGCTCACCCGTTTCATAAAAAGTTCTCAGATCAAAATCGTATAAGCCCTTAAATTTATCTTTAACTATAATTATCACTTGCCCTGCTTCTAGCTCCTGTTTTTGAGAAGCATCCTTGTTAGAAACTTGAATGCCGCTGTTTGTCAGTGCGCCGACAAGGGTAGTGTCAGTTTTCTCGTCGTAGCGTACAAATAATGCTGAACCGCGAATTGCTGCTGCTGCATTTGGCGTATTTATACGTGTTTGCCCCCTTCCTGGTGGAATGAGCAGCAGCACTGTCCCAGTCGTCAGGTTGAAATTTCTTGTCTTTGGTAAGAATCGAAAGACTGCTTGTTCTCCTATGCGAGCCAAAGAACCGTCGTTAAAACGCAAGTCTGCTAAGGCAGATCGCCCAGTGGATAACCCATCCCCAGGACTCATAGCATCCGATTTGCGTGCCTGACGATTTGGTTGGTTTTGCGGCATCAGTTGTACCAAATTGCGGAGATTCTGAATGACAGCAAGAGTCAGAGGAGTTGTAGCATCTGCCCGGTTTGGCAGCGGCAGCACAACAGCTCCCCATAAACTAATTACTACGAGTAAAAAAAACTTGCGAAACATCGTTTGGAGCCTCGGATAATTTCATTGATACCAAACCAGTTGAGAACAGGTTCTGATGTTTACGGCTTAAGCCTGTTATCTGTTATAACAACTTTATTCCCGTACGTAAAATTGCTTAAGTTGTACTAATACTTTTGTCTAGAAAGGCCGTGATTCTACTGTATCTGCATGATTTAAGTTTCTTTTAAGAAAAATCAGTTTTTTGGATACCATAGTATATACTTCATAATTTTTTTACTCTTTAAAAAAATTAGGTACATTTACCACATCTTGTGGCTAAAGTTTCTTAGAAATTTAATATTTTTTCTTGGAACTTTTAGCACAGTCCGTGAATCTACGTTTGCCAAAAAAGATTAAATATGCAACCCAAGGGCTGGATAAATTTGTTCTTTTGGATTGTATTAGCTTCTAGTAGTGCAAACTTGTTTTGCATCAAGAAGGTAGATGCGGCGCAGGCTGCGAATACAGACCTATCAATTACTGAAGATGACCTAGTATCAACCATACCATCTTTAGGGGTTGCGTGGGTACTTGCTCAATTGTGCCAAGAGCGTGAGCAAAAAACATCTCGCCAAGAAGTAGATAAAACAATTTTTGGTAAAAAAGCAGGGGGAGAGTCACAGCGAAAAGAAGGCTTCTCTTCTAACTATTGTGGCTCCTCAGCCTACTTGGCAAGTGCTTATACTAAGACCCCAAGTTTATATTCGCAGACTCCGCCAGAGCCACCACCTCCACCACCCGAACAAAATCCGGTTCCGCCACCACCTCCACCACCGGAACAAAATATAACTCCACCACCACCCCAACCCGGACCAGCACCACCAACCGCACCACCACCCCAACCCGCGCCAGCGCCGCCAACCGCACCACCACCCCAACCTTCTGTACCGAATAACCCACCACAATTAGAAGGTCAGCCAGCCGATTTCCCCAATCCTCTCTCTCCACCCTTAGAGGAACGCTTGCAAGTACCTGAAATAGATAACGCACAAAGATTGCAAAGACTATTGCAACGGTTGCAAGAGAACAAGCAACCGCCGCAAGAGGGAACTAGCAATAATGAACTAGGAACAGTGCTGCTGCGAGAGGAACGACCACTAGAACAGCAACAACCCCCACCGCCTCCTCAGCCTCAGCCTAAACCTATAGGCAACCTACAGGCTCATGTTGGCTATTTCCATACAAACAACATTTTTTCCTCGAAAGTAAATCCAATAGAAGATGGCTTAATTTACTCAGGACTCACACTAGCCTCTGCGCCTTTAGCCTTAGGAAGCAAAACTTATTTGAATGCATCAATTAATGGCAACCTGATTCGTTACATCAATCAATCAAAATACAATTACAACCAACTGAGATTCAACGTTGGAGTTTACCAGCAGCTATCACCGCGAATGTACGGTGAAATTGGATGGATCAATCAACAGTTGTTCTATGCCAGAAATGGCAGTAACTTTGACGCAGGCGATCGCTTTTTAAATGAAAATTCCTTCCGTGTGTCTTTGGGACGACGAGATCCCCTCACACCCAAATTAATGTTAGATAGCTTCTACGAATTCCGTCTAAGTTTGACTGACCCTCCCAGTAAAGAAGAGAACCGCGATCGAGTCATTCATTCTGTGTGGATTTCTTTGAACTACTACTTAAAACAATCCCTCCAAGTTGGTCTTGACTACCAGCTTGGTTTCTCAGACTTTACCCGACGCCAGAGAGAAGACCTGTACCATCGGTTATATGGTCACTTAACTTACGGAATATCCAACTACACAAATCTTAGCTTGCAGGGAGGTCTCACCATCGGTGGTTCAACTGACAGAAATATTGATTTTGATGGCTGGTTCTTCAGTGTTAATTACAATTTGGAATTAGGTCGATTTTGAAATCAGTCATGAGCGATAGCAAATTCACCCAGTTCTTAGTTCCTCGTCCTCACCTAAATAACTAATCCAGTCACTCCAGCTACCAGCATACAGTTTACCCGTGTGAATGCCAGCCATCTCTAAGGAAAGTAAATTCACACAAGCAGTCACGCCAGAACCGCAATAGACAAAAATTTCCTTTGGATTTTCCAATTCCAACCATCGCTCTTGTTGCTGTTGTTGTGGAAGTATATAGCCGGAGGAATCTGTTACTTGTTGCCAAGGATAGTTTATGGCTCCAGGAATATGACCAGCGATTTTATCAATTGGTTCTGTTATCCCTAAATAACGCTCTCTTTCTCGTGAATCAACCAACGCTACCTGTTGTGAATCTTTGCGACTTTTCACTATCGAAATATCCACTACCATTTGTGATTGTAGATTAGGGGTAAAAGTCGCCTTTTAGTTTCAGGAATAATATTTGTCACGGGATATTCAGCTTTTTTCCAAGCAGAAAACCCTCCATCCAGCACCGCTACTTGGTCATGTCCGAGGTAACGCAATAGCCACCACAAACGAGATGCAAATGCAAGGCGGGAGTCATCGTAAGCTATAACGATTTTTTGGGAATTCACCCCTATTGCTGATAACTTATCAGCTAATTCAATAGGGTTGGGTAAAGGATGCCTTCCTCCATGTTCTCCTACGGGACTAGAAAGATCCTGGTTCAAGTCTAGGTAATATGCTCCCTTGATGTGACTTTCTTGGTATTGCTGTCGTCCTAGTTGTGGCTCAGCGAGAGAAAAGCGACAATCTACTATAACAACTTGCGGTTCGTCAAGATGTTTAAATAGCCACTCACAAGAAACAACGAAAAGGCTGTCGGTCATAAACTAAAGCTGGTAATTTGTAATTATTAGTTGTAGAGACGCGCTGAATGAAAGCGTCTGTACATTTGTTAGTTGTTCGATTCCTACTAATCACTGACTAGTAGTTTATGTGATTAATTTTGATATGTCCTAGGGGTCAGATCCCCGACTTCTTTAAGAAGTCGGGGATCTTGTAACCCATTACAATTAATGCGATAGACCACTAGTCTTTATTACTATGTCAGACTTAGACAATTTTACACCTAAGCCAACAGCAGATGGGTCGTTCACTTTTTTTTCTCATGAGTTTGGCGAGTCGTTCCACAGCCATTATGGAGCGCGTCAAGAGAGTTTTCTCAAGTTTGTTGGTCCTACTCAATTGCAAGGAAGAGCAAACAAACCAACGTTGCGGCTGTTGGATGTTTGTTATGGGTTGGGATACAATACAGCGGCTGCTTTACAAGCCATTTGGGCAGTTAATCCGAATTGTTATGTAGAAGTCATTGGTTTAGAAATGAATGCTGCTGTACCACAAGCTGCGATCGCCCATGGCTTATTCGACAACTGGGGATACGAATATACCCAAATTTTGACTCAGTTAGCCTTTAACCATCAAGTGCTGCAACACCGTCTCAAAGCAACCTTATTCATTGGCGATGCGAGAAACTCGATTAAGTTTGTGAACGACTCAGGTTTTCAGGCTGATGCAATTTTTCTCGATCCGTTTTCACCGCCTCATTGTCCTCAGTTATGGACTGTTGAATTTATCAAAGAACTTTCTATGAGTTTAGATGTATCTGGCTTACTTGCGACTTATTCCTGCGCTGCTGCTGTACGTACGGCTCTTTTAGCAGCTGGGCTAGAAATAGGCTCTACACCACCAGTGGGAAGAAAAACACCCGGTACTGTAGCCAGACATCAAGGAGTTGGGGGAGTAGGGGAAGCGCAGGAAGTAGGGGAGCAACGAATTTCTCCCTCATTTCCCTCACTCCCTCACTCCCTCACTCCCTCATCTCCCTCATCTGTGCTTCCGCCGCTTTCCCAGGCTGAACACGAACATTTACTCACGCGTGCTGCCATTGCTTATCGCGATCCACAATTATGCGATACTGCTGATGTGATTTTGAGACGACGACAACAAGAGCAACAAGCCTCTTTCCTAGAGCCTACCTCTCGTTGGCGCAAAAGATGGTTATCGAAAAGTCTACTAGAAGTTTTGTAACATTTGTTACTATTTTTTCGGTTAATTCTATAATCTTGGGCAATGATTTTTTGTGATTCACATCACCTTATGATAAGTAAATGGTCACTGCTACTTAGTGATAAGCGTAGTTTGATGGTTCGCATAAAGAGATCGGCAATGATGCATAACTAAATATCTCAGAATTACAACTTTAAACAAAATACACCTAAGTTTGATAGAAAATTCGGCAGTTAAAGATTTTTTTTGAATCTGATATGAATAAATCTCCGTAAAAAACCTGATTTAAGATTTGCAATTATTGCTCATGCCGGAAAAACAGGAAGGAAAATAGGGCAGCAATATTTCCAATGCTCTAAAAGTAGAAAAATTATACTTTTTAGGCAAAAAAACAGAGAAATTTTGTGTAAAAGCTTTAAAAAGCAAGGTATGCATAAAGTCAAGTACTCACAAGATGCTTGAAAAAATCTACTGTTAACAATTTCTAAAGTGGAGTACGCTTGTGGTTGAATCGAAAACCAAGTATACAGGCTCTAAAGATAATATTATTGGTTTTAAGAACGTCTTCGTCAGCAAAGATGCAGAAAGTTATTCTTTGGATTTATCCAACAAAGACATGATGCAACAAAAGGCTGAAACCGCGCCTTGTTTGATGAATGATCTTGTTAATTCTATTCATGATTTATTCGTTTCTAAAAGGGTACAAGCCCAAGGTCTGATAGTGAATGAGTTTGATTGTGATGCGCCTAAAATTTTAGTGGTGGATGACCATGCAGCCAGTCGGATGGCTACTGTCGCCGTTTTAGCTATGGAAGGTAACGAAGTCATAGAAGCAGACAGTGGTTTTACTGCTGTGGAACTGGTAGCACAGAAAGCACCAGACCTGATTGTACTGGATGTAATGATGCCAGACATGGATGGATTTCAGGTGTGCCAGTTGCTTAAGCAGAATGAACATACCAGACTCATCCCAATAATTTTTATTACTGGTTTAAATGACAGGCGATCACGCATTCGAGGAATTGAAGTTGGGGCAGATGATTTTCTCAGTAAACCTTTTGACCGTTTGGAGTTGACGGCGCGGGTAAAATCTTTAGTGAGACAAAAGCGTCTGAATGAAGAGTTAGACCACACTGAACAAGTGCTGTTTTCTATAGCAAGGGCAATTGAAAGCCGTGATCCCAAAACCGGGGATCACTGTGAACGGCTGGTGAAGTTCGGCAAAGCTTTTGGTGAATATCTCAATCTCACACACAACCAAATTCGGGATTTGATGTGGGGGGGTTATCTGCATGACATCGGCAAAGTGGGTATTCCAGACGCAGTGCTGCTGAAAACAGGCAAATTCACAGCACAAGAGTGGGATATTATGAAGCAACACGTTTTGATTGGAGAAAAAATCTGCCAGCCACTACGCAACATACGAGGTGTGATTCCTATTATCCGCCACCATCATGAGCGTTGGGACGGTTCTGGATACCCTCATGGACTTGTAGGAGACGACATTCCTTATCTAGCGCAAGTATTTCAAATAATAGATATTTTTGATGCTCTGATCAGCGAACGACCGTACAAAAGAGCTTTTACACTAGAAGAAGCCTTGGCTGTGATGGCGGAAGAAACAGCCTTAGGATGGCGTAATCCTAGACTAATGCAGCAGTTTACAGAGTTTATTGCTTCTTTTCAAGATTGGCAATTATGGGTGAGTTAGGTTTTGGGTTTCTGAGCGCGTTAGTATAAATTGAGCCTACACTCAAAGCGAGCAGGCGCATTCAAAGCAATTCACTCATAGCTAAATTATGGTTGTTGTAGCAATTCTGGCGGCGGGACGTGGAACACGTATGAAATCAAACCTGCCCAAGGTTTTACATTCTTTGGGTGGGCGATCGCTCATTGGACGAGTTATCGACAGTGTCAAACCGCTTTCGCCGACTCGGCAAATCGTGATTGTTGGGTATCAAGCTGTTGAAGTGCAAGCAGCCATGCAATCAATTCCGGATTTGGAGTTTGTCGAACAGACTGTGCAACTGGGGACAGGTCATGCTATCCAGCAATTACTCCCCCACCTAGAGGGCTACACAGGCGATTTACTCGTGTTATACGGCGATGTCCCTTTGCTTCGCACAGAAACTCTGAAAAATCTGTTGCAAACTCATACTCAGCACCAAAACGCCGCCACTATCCTCACCGCACACTTAGATAATCCCAAAGGCTACGGACGCGTTTTTTGTAATAGTGACAATATTGTGCAACAAATTGTTGAAGATCGAGATTGCACACCAAGTCAAAAACAAAATAACCGCGTTAATGCTGGAATTTACTGCTTCCGTTGGCACGATTTGGCAAAAGTTCTACCTCATTTACAAGCAAATAATTCTCAGAAAGAATACTACCTCACGGATGCCGTCAGTCAAATAGAACCAGTGATGGCGGTGGATCTGGAGGATGACCAAGAAATTCTGGGCATTAATGACCGCTTGCAACTGGCAACAGCATACGAGATTTTGCAAAAGCGAGTCAAAGAAAAATGGATGGCAGCAGGTGTCACTCTCATTGACCCAGCAAGTATTACAATTGATGACACTGTAGAAATCGAGCCGGATGTGATTATCGAACCCCAAACTCACTTGCGGGGTAATACAGTGATTCAGACAGGAAGTCGCATCGGACCGGGAAGTTTAATTGAAAATAGCCACTTAGGCGAAAATGTCACACTGATGTATTCTGTGGTAAAAAATAGCATCGTGCAGGCAGGAAGCCAAGTTGGTCCCTATACTCATTTGCGCGGTGATGTGGAAGTGGGTGCTAGCTGTCGTGTGGGAAATTTTGTGGAATTGAAAAATACCAAGTTGGGCGATCGCACCAATGTTGCTCATTTGTCGTATTTGGGTGATACAACTGCGGGAAGTCGCGTCAATATTGGTGCAGGTACAATTACCGCCAATTATGACGGTGTGAAAAAACATCCTACCAAGATAGGCGATCGCACCAAAACTGGTTCCAATAGCGTTTTAGTTGCTCCCTTGACGCTGGGCGACGATGTCTACGTGGCGGCTGGTTCCACGGTTACAGAAGATGTCCCTGATGATTCTCTGGTGATTGCCCGTGCTCGTCAAGTTGTGAAACCAGGGTGGCGCAAAAAGAGTCCTGAGTCCACAAAAGAGGACTGAGTGCTGAATTGGGAGTTGAAACAGAGTTGTGAGTGCCAAGTCACTTGCAACCCTTTATCATCTCAGCACTCTGGACTGAATACACAGCCAATTTCTGTTCCAACGGGAACTTCTAAGGTATCACCAATCTTCTCGCCGTTGTGGTATGCGGCGAGAAGAGCTTGGCTAGTTTTCCCCCAAGCGATCGCCCCACTGGCATCTAAGGCGATCGCTCCAAAATCCCGCTTGTGTTCGTGTGCTTCCGCAAATGTACGCTGCATTGCTTCTTTGAGGGACATACCGTCAGTGACGCGCACCACAATTCGTGGTGCTAAACACTCATCAATAATGTCTTCTCCAATACCAGTACAACTAACGGCTGCATATTGTGTCGCGTAGTTTCCTGCTGGCATGGCAGAATCACTGACGCGTCCAATCCGCTCAAATCCTTTGCCACCTGTAGAAGTACCTACAGATAATCTTCCTTCAGTATCTAGGGCGACGACTCCAATCGTACCGCGTCGGGCATTGCTGGTTTCCACCAGTTCTGCCTCTGCTACCACTCCAGCCATTGTTCTTTTAAAATTGTCTTGACGCTCTTGTATCCACTCTTGCAACCGCAACTCGGTTAAGCCATTGTAGCTAGGGATTTGTAACTCCCGCGCTAGTTCGGCTGCGCCATAATCTGAGAGTACACGGTCAGGAGAGGATTGGAGAGCGATCGCCAAGTCAATGGGATTTTTCACTCGTGAAACATTTATTACCCCACTAAAGCTTTGGGATGCACCATCCATCAGGGAAGCACTCATACGGATTTGACCATCCGATTGCAGCACCGAACCAGTACCAGCATTAAAGCGGGGGTTGTCTTCCAACATTTGACAACCCCGCACAACCGCCTCTTTTGCACTGATTCCGGATTCTAGGAGAGAATAGATTTCCTCTATAATTTGGTAGAGAGAACGGCGTACCGTCTCAACTCCTCCTTTTCCCTTCAGAGAACTACCAGCCCCCCCATGAATAATTAATTTAGGTTGTACCTTGATCTCCATCTCTTTATTTATTTCTCCGTACCTTTACGGGCATTCATTGGTTTCATCTTTAGCCGACGAACGGCGACGACGGCAACGTTCTGAGCAGTATTTTACGTCATCCCAGCACTCTGCCCATTTTTTGCGCCAAGTAAAAGGGCGCTGACATACCGGACAAATTTTTGTAGGCAAGTCAGATTTAGAACGAGCACGTCCCATATTATTAAGCAACAGAACTGAGCTGGATTTCTGAGATTTGGAAGATAATTATAACTAGTTTGCTACACCCTAAGGGTAATTTTTGTAACTTATTGTGGGGTGAAACCCCTCATTATCAGTTTTAATCACAACTTACATTGCTCAAAAAGGCTGCCGCGTTCCTTCAAAATATCTCAACTTCTAGCCTTGAACCCTCTGGCGACTTACGAACCTTTACTTGCGGCAATCGCTCTCCCAATGCCTTAACATGAGTAATCACTCCAATCAATCGGTCTTGCTGTCGCAAAGATTCGAGAATTTGGTAAACTGTTTCTAGCGTGTCTGCATCTAGAGTCCCAAACCCTTCATCTAAAAATAAACTGCCTAATTCTGCACCCATAGACAGTTTTTCTGACAGCGCCAGTGCCATAGATAAGGAAGTAGCAAAAGTTTCACCACCAGACAGAGTTTGCACTCGCCTTAACTCACCACCGTTCCAATTATCCTCAACCCAGTATTTCCCCATCTTGAACTTTAAGCGCATAGCGAGAATCAGTCAGTTCCTGTAATAAATTTGTGGCGCGAGTTACCAACTCAGCCTCCAGATGCTCTAGGATATATGTCTTGAAATTCATCTGTCTGACAATTCCGGGCAAGGGTAGAATAAATCTGAGATTTCTCCTTGACAAAAGATAAATTTGCCTCTAGTTTTTCAGCTTGCTTCTGCTTGGATTTAGCATCATGCACCCAAGCTAATAAGTTAGCACGTTGGTCTTGCGCTTGCTGGAATTGTTGGAAAGCTGCTATCTTAGCATCACCCAGAGAGTTGATAGTTGATTCATCGGTTGTACGTGTTCCAATTTGGGATTTTACTTCCTCAACTTGAGTTTCTAACTTAACTTTGACATTAGAGTATTCTGTAATTTTTTTCTGCCAATTGGTTTGCTGTACAGACTCTGCTTGGGCTGAAATAAAACTCTCTTCGGTAAATTCTGCGCGGCGGAGTGTAGCTTGCCAATTTATTTCTAACTGTTCCTTTTGGATACGCGCTTCTTCTGCAATTTTATTAGCTTCTTCGTTTTTAGTTTTATACTGAATTACACTTGTCTGGGCTGTTTGATAAGACTTATTAACGTCTTGTAGTCGTTTCTCTAGTTCCTGCTTTTCTTTTTCTAATGCTGAGAGTAAATCTGTGTAAGATTGACCACCAGTTATTTCATGAAGTTTAATTTCAACTTGCTCTAACTGTTGTTCCCAACGTTTCACTTCCTGTTTAGCAGCTTCAAATTCTGATGACGCTGTATCATGAGTATTGCTGGCAGATTCTTTAGCTTGTTGACTTTCTCGCACCAACGCCACTGCATCTTTCTGTTTCGCCAAAGCTTCATTATATTTGTTATCACTTTCTTGCAGTGCCTTTAGTTCTTGCTTAAGTGCATTGACTTCCCAAGAATCTGTTTGCAAAACTGTGCTAATTTGTTGTTGCAAATCAGCTAATTTAGCCTCATTTGCTGCTAAATCTTGGCTACATTCCAATTCTTTCTGCTTGAAATTATCCAGTGTAGTTTCTGCTTTTGTTACCGCTTTTTCTGCGGCTTTTTGCGCTTTTTCTGCTGTGGATTTTTGCTCACGCAATTCTTTTGTATCTACTATTGCTACTTCTGGTAGAGGTAGTAACTGCGCTTCCCGGTAGGTACCGTTACAAACTGGACAATTATCGCCATCATGAAGAATCTGGCGCAATGCCGCTGCGTGGTTATTTTGAATGGCTAAATTATTAGCATTTTCTGCTTCTTGTAATAGTCTTTCCCTTTGTTGTAGTGTTAATCGTGCTTGTTCTAACTTAACAACTACATCTTGACAAGTGGTATCAGCTTGTTGCTTTTCTGAAGTTGTGTTTTCCTGCTTTCGGCGGCTTTTTAAAGTCTGTTCTCTTACTAATTCCCAACTTACAAGTAGGGGTGAAACTTGCTGTAGTTGCTCTAGGCGCGTCCCTCCTGGAGAATATTGAGCGATCGCACTTTCAGCTTCTTCCGCCTGCTGAACAGCCTCTTGTAGCTTAATTTCAGTATTATTTAATACTTGTGCTACCGAATCTAAATTATCTTGCCTTTGTGCCTGATTTTTCTTAGCTCTTTTTAACTCTAACTGATACTGTTTTTGTTGTTCGTCATAATTTTTCGCAGAATTTAAAGCCTCTGACTGTGTTTTGAACTGAGGTTCCATTTCTTTTTGATAGGCTAAGGCTTCATCCAGCTTGCATCCCTGCTTTTCCAATTCCTGTTTGGCTTGATTTAGATGCTTTTGTGCTGATAAAGTAGCTGCTTGAGCTTGTTTTTCCCTATTTCTCGCATCTTGTAACAAAGTATATTGGTCTTGAATTTTATCAGCAGCCCGAGCTTGCTGCAACCGCACTTTCAAATCCTCAATTTCGACACTTTTTGCCTGAAGGTTATTTAACTCTTCTTGCAAGCTAACCAAACGGCTTATATTTTTGAACAGTTCTTCAGCTTCGTCCAGTGCCTTCTGCGCTTTTAATACTTCATTATTGAGAGTGGGTAGCTGTTGCTCAATAGTTGTTAAATTTTGTTCCTTCTGTGCAACCTCAGCTTCACTGGGTAGTTGTAACTCAGTTCGCTGGCGTTCTAAGAGTTCATACTCATTTTTAAGTATTTTCGCTTGTTCGTTAGCTTGTTTTCGCATCCTTTCAAAAATTTCAAAACTAGCCAATTCACGCAATATTTCCCGGCGTTTAGCCTTATTACCTTTGATAAATTCATCAAACTTACCTTGCGGTAACAAAATCACACGGGTAAAAGTGTCAAAGTCCATTCCCAAGATTTCTTCAACACGTTTGGTGACACTTTTTTCTTTCGTCTCTAACTTTTCCTCAGTCCCATTTTGTAAAACTTCCAATAGTGCTTTACTTTCATCGGTTTTGCCACGTTTGCGCCAAGTGCGGCTGACTCTGTACTCTACTCCCCGCACTGAAAATCGGAAACTGACTTTGAGATTTTCCTTACCTTGACTTACTAGTTCGCTGGCTTTTGCATCCTTGCCAAACCGCGCCACATGACCGTAAAGTGCAAAAGTGATAGCATCAAGTAGAGAAGTTTTACCTGCTCCAGTTGGTCCTGTGATGGCAAATAAATCCAAGTTGGAAAAATCCAGGTTTTGGCGAGAGCGAAAACTGGTGAAATTTTCGAGGGATAATTCAAGCGATCGCATCACTCATCTCCTGGTGTAATTGCTTAAATGCTTCTAAAACTGGTGTTGGTACTTCTATTCCTTGATGCTGCAAGTAATAGCGGCGAAACTCTTGGACAGAATCAAATTGATAGCCTTCTTGTAACTCAACGCGCTTTTCGAGTTCAGATTTTGGGTACTTAGGCTCAATTATCAAAGTTTGCGGGCATACCTTTCGTACCATTTCAGCTAAACCGATTTTGGGTGTATTAAGCTCGACAATGACCTTCAAAAATCCTGGATGTTCTCGATTCGCTTCTAAAGTTTCTTCTAAGTTAGCTTCATCGCATTTAAGTACTTTTAAAGGTTTCTGGCAAGGGAGAGGTTGAAATTCAGGTTTAGCAGGACGCCCCGGTTCAACATCTACTAAATAAAATCCTTTTTCTTCGCCAGCTTCACCAAAGTCAACTTGAATCAAAGAACCTGAATAATAAGTCGGTGCAGCGTTAGATATTTGCTGAGGTTTGTGAATATGACCTAATGCAATATACTGGGCTTCAGTAGGCAGCATTTGTGCAGAGAGAATATATGTATCTCGCGTATAGTAATCTACTTCTGAATAAGCACGATTAGAACCTTCAATCGTCATGTGTGCCATCACCACGTTGACGCTATCATTCCTAAATCCCTTTGCTAAATCATTCAGGATTTTTTGAACACAATAGCGGTAATGCTGACGTTGTTCTAAATCATCTTTTGTCCACAAATCTTCATATTTCAACCAGGGTAAGCGCATCTCAAATGCTATTGACAAGCGGATTTAGAGACATCATATTGGAAGAAACAAGCAGAAAGAATAGTCAGCATATAATTATTATCCATAGCAGCTCGATTCGATTTTTGGCGATTGCTACGTTTCAAAGATTGCTCTAGATTCAAAGCATTAAGTGCAATGCGTCGTAGCAATGCCAAATTCTGTGGTGCATGACCAGTACGAATGCGACAAGCATCTTCAGAGAAAGTGACGTCCATTGTCCAATGCAACCCATTTTCAACACCCCAATGCAAACGGATAGCCTGCCCCAGTTTACGAGCATCACAGTCCAAACTAGTTAGATAAAACTGAACTTCGCGCGTAGTTTTATTCCATAGATGTCGTACCCGCACAACCATGACAACACATTTAAGCCCGACCCAATCATCTTGATTGTATAGAGGTGATAGTTGAGAAATAGGAACACACCAAACTTGCCGTTTTTCAGTACGGTGATGCCCTTTTTCTACCCGTTCGTCATAACTATGAGTAATGCCTTCAAACCCTTGGGCAATTATCTGGTCAAACCAATCTTTAACTTGTCTATGAAGTGTGGGATGATTAGCTTTGAGCGCTAGAACATAATCAGCTTTTGCATGATAAATAGTCGCAGCAATTGCAGTTTGTGTGCCCATTGCATCGATGGTAAGAATACATCCTGCTAAATCAAGCAATTCTAATAACGCAGGAATTGCTGTTATTTCATTCGATTTATCTGTTACCTTAACTTGACCTAAGACAAGACGATGCTCGCTTGCCCATGCACTAACTAAATGTAAAGCCGATTTTCCCTGTTGTCTGTTGTAGGAACCTTTGAGGGTCTTACCATCAATTGGAATTACCTGCGCCCCTACTGTATCTACTACAGATTGTACCCAACGTTGGAAACACCGCTCAAAAACTTTTGGGTTAATGCGTTCAAACACTCGTCGAAACGTATCTGGACAGGGCATACCATTTGGCAGTGCTAAAAATTGCTTCAACCAATCGTATTTACTCAACCCATAATTTTCCATGTCTTCCCATCCCTTACCTCCTGCAATTACAGACAGTATTCCAATAATCAAAATATCTGTGAGTAAATGGGCACGGGTTCTTGCTGCACGGGGGTCTTCTATCTCGCTAAAAACTAATTCCATCTGTTCTGTAAGTGCAGTCGCATGGGCTATACTCAAGGTTTTTGATTTTGTCGTCTGTAGGCGAGGAGATTTAAAACCTGATGTCATGAGACTGCCTCTAATGTTAAGATAATTGCCTTGCTTATTAGCCTACTACCTAACACATTTAATACTCAAATCATCTAACTACGAACATATTGCCGCCAAGAGCCAGTTGGGGAGCCTTTGTTTTTAGCATATTGCTACATTTAAGAACCGGATGCTGATAGGCGGCGTATGCGCAGTGTCGGGGCGGGCTGCGATCACCGCACAGCCAGACAAGAAATCTTTCTAGCCCGTTCCCGACACCGCCTATCAGAGCGAAGCCTCATCCGGTTCGCCTCGTGGAACGAGTATTCGAGGTTTTGCGTTTGAGCTGCTATTCATCCTTTTTTTTTGACGAAGGTATTGATTTTAAGTACAAAATTAGATGCGCTTACCCTGATATTTCAACAATCTTCGCTCTGAGGCAAATGGCATTGCAGCTACACACAATTTACCGCTAGGGGTATCGAGATTAATCACTCCGCCTTTGTTCGCTTTCTGAGGTCTACCTAATGCCTGAACTCCAATATAAGACAGGATTTTAGCAATACCATCGATGCGAAAGGCTGAGTCATGATTGCCAGCAATCACAACTGCTGGAATTTTAGCTTCTTTGAGTTTGCAAAAAAAATTATAGGCGACTTGTTCAGCTTCAGCCGGTGGATTTGGTACATCATAAATATCACCCGCTACCAATACAGCATCAACTTGTAGCTCTTTGGCTTGTTTGAGCAATTCATCAAGTGTAGCGGCAATTTCTGGAGTACGGTCTTCGCCTTTTAATCGTCTTCCTAAATGCCAGTCAGATGTATGAATTAGACGCATATTAATTTTATATTTTTGATTTTATATTTTGGCACTCACTAAAATTCAATGTCCTCATCATCGTCTTCAGTTATTGCAACTTCGCTTTCACGAGTAGCATAAGGAGGGAAGGGGAAATTCACGAGAAGTGGGGAAGGAACTTCTGGTTGGTGGACAAACATACTGCCGGATTTCAGCAGTAATGAACGCTTGCGACAAGCGCCTGTGAGAAAGTTATATTCTGGGCGTTCTGCTTCTGCTGAATCGAGTCTACCTACCACACGAATTGCTGCTTGTCCGACAACACGACGCTCGACTTCTGAGGCTGTTTGTTGTGCGCCGATAAGGATAATTCCTAAAGAACGACCTCGTTCTGCAATTTCTACCAGCAAGTTTTTAATCGGACTACGCCCTTCACGGGGAGCGTACTTATTCAATTCATCGAGTACTATAAAAACTACCGGATATTGTCCCCGTTTTTCTTTTTCTGAAAATAGTTTTTGTAACAAAACACCAACAACAAACTTTTGCGCTTTTCCTCGTAATTTGTTAATGTCAACAATGGTAAGTTGGTGCGCTGGTGAAAGGGGGTCAAGTTGATATTTAGCAATTTGTTCTGCTGGCAAATCTCCACGAATTAAGTGTCCCATTTCGTCACGAACTCCCCACACGCGACGAATCAAAGCCTCAGCAGTGGAGGCAACATTTCGCCCTAGCCAGCCATTGTCTACATTTTCTACCAGCTTATCTTCTAGGAACTCAATTAAATCCCTAAAGGTTTTAATGTGCTTTTTTTCTGATGTGCCAAACGGTTCTACGTCTAAATGCACTGCAGGCTTGCGGTTAGCTTTTTTATCATTTCTATCATTTTCTTCTGCTAACCGTGCTAACCTTTCCTCTACCACAGATACCAAAAATCCCAAATTTCCTCTTTCTAAATCTTCCCCAGCAAAGAGGAAGCTAAAAAGGCGATCGCGGCATAATTCCCTGATACTCCACAGGTAAACTGAAATATTATCAGCGCGTTGATCTAAGTGCGGATCTACATCATGGCTAGTTTTCCTGGGGGAAGCACAAAAACGCACATCTTTAAAAGGTTCTGCGGGTATTCCCAATTTTTGATATTCTGCAAAATCTTCTTCCCGGAGTTTGGCATTCGGCTTATCTAGGAAGAATAAATCTTCTCCTTTAACGTTAAAAATCAACGCTTTGGTGTTAGCACGATGCGAACCCAAAGCGGCAGAAGTTAAAATTCCTTGGAGTAAGAATAAGGCATAAGAAGTTTTAGTTGCAACTCCCGACACTCCAGAAATATTTACGTGAGCGCCTTTTGTACCATCGATAAATTCATAGTTCAGATAAGCTGGGCTACTGTTACGCATCGTCCCTGCGGGAATGCGTTTTTCCATACCGTCAAAGTGCAAAGCACGTTTTAAATCTTCATCCACAGCCAGGTTTACAGTGTCTCCTGGTTGCGGCGGTAAGTATTCCTCTGGTTCAATTCGCGTTACCTGGATATGAGCAGCGTAAGAAACATTTACTGGCAAACTACCACTTTTAACTAGGAAGGTGTCTGTGTCAAACTGTGTTCCTTCATGTAAAGTGCGGACATGATCCACAACGCCATAAAAATTAACAATTTCGCCGCCATCTGGTCGATGAGTTTGCACGCTTATGACATCATCGAGTCGCAAAACTTGACCTGGTAACACTGCTACCCAAAATTCCAGAGGAGTAGCTTCTTGAGTGCCAAGAACATAGCCAATGGGAGTGGTCATGACATAACTCCTAAGGAAGCCAAAAAGTGTTGCACGCGCCGTTTGATGAGATTTGTATCGCCCATGTGTCGTCCCAGTTCTCGTTCGAGTGCGCCAACGGGGGTAAGGTTTTGCGGTGCGCGGGGGTCTTTGTAAGGATGGGAGGCATATTCAGGAATTAGATAGGTAGTTTGGTCAGCTATCTTTTGGGCTGTTTCTAGAGGAATTTCGCTGGATAATTCCAAGCGAACAATGCCGTGCAAATCGTGGTATCCCAAATTTTGAGGGTAGATTTGGTATTTACCAGATTTGAGATACCAACTCCAGTGAGGTCGGTTTTGTTCTTTGATTAAGAAGATAGGAGTTCGCTCTCCTGGTTTTAATTCCCACAACAGGGCTGCATATTGTTCGCTCAAATAGTTTTTGTGCATCGTCTTAACGTAGCCCAGTGTCAAACTTGGCGAATTATAGGACAGTCGCCCGTCACAAATGACCAAGGTGTCTGGTTGGATGGCACACTGTTGGGCTGTCAGAGTCGCTTCTGCCTTGAGCATGGCATTCTGAACCAGATTCTTGCGGATTTCAGGATTATTTTGTGAGTAAGGCTCGACTGGCTCGTAGACTAATTTCGCTCCGCTTCCAAAGGGGCAAGCAATGTCCGTCAGTGGCGCTTCCTGGTCGCCGCCAAATCCCAAAATCCGGCGGATGATGAACTGGGTACAGGTGGCGGTGCGCTTCGTTCTATTGACAACCACTGCACCAACGGCAATAGTGCCAAAGACTCCGTAATTAACAGTATTGCCACTACCACCGACAAGGGCTGCATCTATGCGGCGACGACCATCAATAAAAATCAGTTGCTGGGGTAATTCAGCTGGTGTTGTCGTTTTAAATTGACTCCAGTCTGCCGCTTCTACGGTGGGGTCAACTTCACTCGAAGATTCCGAAAGTTCTTCAAGGTCAATTGGGGGTTGATAGTCACTCCCCCAAGGCTCAAGTCGAAAGTTGTTTTCTCTCCAGAAATCTAGGGACAAAGTGCTTTTTGCCTCCTAACGCCAGTTCAGAATTTTAAACACAAACAGAGTCATTTTTATTACTATACAGTTGGCATGAATATTGCTGTGCAGTTAGTATTTAAGTAATTTAATTTATTATGGCATACGTATAAGTATCACAGCTTATTTGCTTGATAATAAGGTACGCGGTTCTCAGGTGCGGCACGTGAAATTTTGCTGCTATTTCCTGCCATCCCTCAGCCCGGATTTCAGCCCGTAAATCGGCTACACGCAAGAAACGCTGTTCAATCACGACTTGCTGTAACAAATTCCTAGGACTGAGAACTACCTTTTGTCTTAAAAAAGTGGTATTGCTGCTGGGTGTGATGCCCCCCTTTACCCATCAATATGTGATTCAAGCGGTCAACGTAGATTGCTACTATATAAGACGCCATAACAGTAACCAGACGCAGCGATTTAAATTTTGGATTGTGGATATTTATAAAGATGCACTTCGTCCCCTCTTGTTCACTTTGCTTAAAGCAGATCCAGAGTGGTTGCACGCTTCAACGATGCGTAGTTTAAACTGGTTAGGAAAAACTGACCACCAAGCACCTGCAAGCTGGATCAACCAACGTCTAGAGCAGTCATTTTGCCTGTCTGATCCACGTCTAGAACAAAATCTTTTCGGGCTACGCTTCCCCAACCCCTTAGGTTTGGCGGCTGGGTTTGATAAGGATGGCGTTGCAGTCCCAATTTGGTCAAAACTTGGCTTTGGTTTTGCAGAAGTGGGAACTGTCACTTTTCACCCACAACCAGGAAATCCCCGTCCTCGCTTGTTTCGCTTACCATTGGACAATGCTGCTCTCAACCGTATGGGCTTTAATAATCAA
The DNA here is from genome assembly GCF_036697665.2 of Scytonema sp. PRP1. Taxonomy (NCBI): domain Bacteria; kingdom Bacillati; phylum Cyanobacteriota; class Cyanophyceae; order Nostocales; family Scytonemataceae; genus Scytonema; species Scytonema sp. PRP1. The sequence goes on from NZ_JBAHYJ020000016.1 coordinate 71,394, forward strand.
GGTGCAGCAGCAATGGCAGTGCGGTTGGCAGAAGTTAGGAAATTAAACTTGTCTATACCTATAGGTGTCAATCTGGGAAAATCTAAGATAACTCCTCTAGAAGAAGCCGCAAAGGATTATCTCAATAGTTTTCGCTTACTCAAGGATTACGGAGATTATTTTGTCGTCAATGTCTCTTCACCTAATACACCTGGGTTGCGATCGCTCCAAGATGCCGCCATGCTCAGTTCTATCTTGGAAGTTTTGCAACAGGAAAATACTACACAAAAACCTATTTTTGTCAAGATAGCTCCAGACTTAGAATGGGAGGCGATCGCCGATATTATTTCCTTGGCAAAAACCTATCAATTAGCCGGGATTATTGCCACCAACACCACTATCCGTAGGGATGCACTAAAAACACAAGTGATTCCCCAAACTGGCAAATCACCTCAACAAGAAGCTGGTGGTATTAGCGGTGCCCCAGTCAGGGAACGCTCCACCGAAGTGATTCGTTTTATTTGGCAGCAAACAGCAGGTGAATTACCGATTATCGGCGTTGGCGGCATTTTTACTCCTGAAGATGCCTGGGAGAAAATCACTGCTGGTGCTTGCCTCATTCAAGTATATACAGGCTGGATTTACGAAGGTCCAGCCATGAACCGCCATATTCTTAAAGGTTTGCTGTCTAAGCTAGAACAAACGGGATTAAATTCCATCTCAGAAGCTGTAGGTTTACAGGGAAAAATGGAAAAGTAAAAAGAAATTTCTTTCTTTGAACTTTTGCCTTTTTCCTTTTAACTTTTACTTTCTTCAACCGGGAAAAACTCTTTAGTTTTCCTTGAGTATTTCCAAGCAACGCCATCCGGATCCCTAGTGCGACTCCATTCTGGAAAATCTGGATCATCTCGCCGCTTATAAACAGTGCTGGAATAAACATTGAGGCGCTTGGCAAGTTCTGATTGAATCAGAGAGCCAAAAATCAATTGTTTTTCCAGCGGTTTTTTTGCTTCCTCTGGGGTAGACTGCTGCGGTGGTAATTCAGGTTCTGGTTCTTCCAGATGTGCCTGGGGTGGCGGTGGTGCTAGAAATGGTAGGGCGTGCTGGGCAACTGGTTGAGGAGCAAGTTCTTTCGGTGGTTCGCTACTGTCAAGTATGCTACCTAAAGTACTCGCTGTGATAAAGTAATAGATTTTGCTTCCGTCTTCCGAGTTACTGGTGCTGGCACCAAATTCTGCTGCTTTCGTATCTAGATAGCGTTTTGCTGCTTCGCCAGGAAAATTTCCCTTGATTGCCAAGTCCATTGGCGTAATCCTGCCTTGGTTTTCCCGAATCAGTTGATGGAAAGTCGGGTTAACTTTTTGGCACCACTGTTGCCACCTGTAAAGTTGCCAGACATTGAAAGTCAGGACGAGCAGGATGATACCCAACCAAATTCGCCAGGTAGCAACAAGGAAAATAATCAAGAACGAAATAGGCAAAAGTAGAACTAGAAAACCCTTGCCGTAGGTTTCTATTGTTTTTTCACTCATGCCGATGACTGCCAAGTGATTGTGTTTGGAAATAATAATATATCTTGGCAAAAATTGGGGACATTATTTGTAATACTTTGTCTATTTGCCAAAAATTTTTCCTGGCAAAATCTAACCAAGGGTGTAAGCTCCTTTTAGCAAAGCAGTTTATGTGGAGCGTGGAAGGTAGATTGCACTCGATGTTCGATGGTGGTTTTTGGAAGTTGCTGCGGCGTTGTTTGCTGATTGGTAGGGCAAAAAGTACTTACCATGCTGGCAAACATGAATTGACAGAGGATTTTTGTGCCGTCATAACACAGGCGAGCAAACCACTCTGTGAGTGTATGGTTCTCAATTTCACAAACAGCTAGAGCATGATTCCCTTGAGTGGCTGCTGTATTCGGCTGTGCGCGTGTTGTGACAACATATGTTTCCCGGAGAAATGGTTTAAATCCCCGTTTTAGGTAGTTGGTGAGTGCTGCTGGATTTTAGGTAAAGCACCCACAATGAAATGCCTGGTTGACTCAGGTGGGCTTGAATCTGCTGAGCAGACCAATTGCGACGGTCTACCCAATGATACTCACGTCCAACTTCACAATACAGATAACGGTAGAACGATGCAGGACAATCAAAAATTTGGGTGATATGTACGCGATCGCCTACAATATTCACGACTGACTTATGCTCATTGGGTGATAGCATTTGCAGGTAAGTTCTTGTAGCTTCGATGCTTTTCATACTAAAAATTTTGCACCAAACCAGGCTAGCTAAGTTAAATTGCATTGCTTTTCGGACTTCATACCCTATAATAATTTACCGACCTGTTTGAGTATTAAACCTGCAATCTTGACGACTTAATCAAGAAATGGTCTATAAAAATACCGTTTTGTATGATGCGTGTCGCTTAATAATTGAAAAAATAATTGAAAAATTTATTTAGATAGGCTTGCACTATATCTCCTAACCTAAAGACTAGATTTCTACACTTGTAATCTCAATACAATCCCAAGACAGAAGATAAATTTTTGTGAGTTTGATATGAATAAGTACTTAACCAAATAACTAGCCGCAGCTTATGTGAGGAGTTATCAATGCATCTAGAACCTATTGTTTCTTTTGCCATACTGTTAACGGTCATCTTAATTGTCCCTCTCATCTTTGAGCGACTGAAGCTGCCTGGATTGCTGGGGTTACTTGCAGCAGGTGTCGTCCTAGGACCGCATGGATTTCATCTTCTCAATAATGAGTCGGAAACCCTCAAACTACTGTCTGGCATTGGTCTAATTTACCTGATGTTTGTGGCGGGGCTGGAAATTGACATGGAGCAGTTTGAGCGAACCAAGCATCGTTCCATCGGCTTTGGTACGTTTACCTTCCTTGTGCCGTTGATTGTTGGAACAATAGTGGGGCGGATGTTTGGTTTTGGTTGGAATGGCTCTGTTTTGATAGGTTCTTTGTTTGCCTCCCACACCCTGCTGGCATACCCAATCATCAGTCGGCTGGGAGTGATTAACAATGAAGCTGTGACTGTCACCATCGGTGCAACCATCTTTACAGACATCGGCTCACTGCTGGTACTGGCGGTATGTATTGGTATCCATCAAGGAGAATTTTCCACGTTTAGCCTAGTCAAGCTGCTCCTGGGGCTAGTTATCTACTCTGCGATCATCCTGTTCGGCTTTAAGTGGTTGGGGCATGAATTTTTTCGGCGAACCGGAGACGAAGAAGGAAACCAATTTTTGTTTATCCTGCTGGTGGTCTTTGTTTCTGCACTGGGAGCAGAAGTTATTGGGGTAGAAAAGATTGTCGGGGCATTCCTAGCAGGATTAGCGGTAAATGAGGTTATCGGTTCTGGACCTGTGAAAGAAAAGGTGGTCTTTGTCGGTAATGTCCTGTTCATCCCAATTTTCTTCGTTAGCTTGGGCTTGTTGATTGATATTCCGGCATTTATCAGCAGCATTAGTTCTATCTGGCTGACCTTGGCTATCTTAGTAGGTTTAATTAGCAGTAAGTTTGCAGCAGCACTTCTGGCAAAGTTGGTTTACCGCTACAACTGGCGTGAGATGATTACGATGTGGTCGCTATCTCTGCCACAAGTGGCGGCTACGCTGGCGGCGACTTTGGTAGGCTATCGCGCAGGGTTGTTAACTGAAAATGTGCTGAATGCCGTGATTGTTCTGATGATAGTGACAGCGACATTAGGACCTTTAATCACTGCCCGAAGTGCGGCTGGGCTGACCGTAAGCGACACGACTCCTGAAACAACTGAGTCAATGCTTGACTGGAAAAATGACCCAGCCGAGGCGTTGACAGTGGTTGTACCTGTTCGGAACCCGGAAACAGAAAGGAATTTAATTGAAATGGCGGCACTGTTTGTGCGCCGCGAATCAGGTAAAGTAGTCGCCTTGGCGGTGACGCCTGCTCATTTACACATGGACGCACCAGAGTTGGAGAATGACATCCAGCGAAGCAAAAACCTTCTGTCTAATGCTGTAGACCTTGGTCGGGAATTTGGGGTAGAAGTGGAACCTGTGGCACGCATCGACCAGGGTATTGCTCAAGGTATTAGCCACGCCAGCCGAGAGGAAAACTCTAACTTGATTGTCATGGGCTGGGGCATAACTACAGGATTGCGTGCCAGGCTGTTTGGTGGTGTCATTGATAGAGTTCTTTGGGCATCTCATTGCCCTGTGGCTGTTACCCGTCTGTTAGATTCCCCTAGCAACATCCACAGTATTTTGATACCTATTGAAAATCTCACCCAAGAATCGGTGCGGATTGTGCGGTTTGCTCAGATTCTGGCGGATGCCAATCAAGCAGAGGTAACGCTGCTGCACGTGTGCGATCGCCGTACCTCAAACGCCCGCATTGCCTGGATGAAATCGCAATTGGATCTGCTGGTTTCCCGACATTTCCCCCAAAGCCGTACCAACATTAAAGTTATGCCAGCGGATAATGTGGTGAGTGCCATCCTCAACACAGCAAAATCCTGTGACCTTGTCGTCCTGCGATCGCGTCGTCGTCGCTTAAGTATAGGTCAAGTTGCCGTCAGCGATGTTACGACTGACGTGGTACGGCAACTCCAGTGTTCGGTAGTGCTGCTAGGAGAGCCACAAGCCTACCAAGGGAGTATACGTAAAGCCAGAGTGACTGTCAAAAATTTATCTTCTACTACTGTATAACTTTATTATTTTCTTTCGATAGGAGGATGTGTCATTTCCTGAAAAGAACTAAAAACAAAAAACGTGTACCCTATGCCTTAGGTATGAATTGGTGCCAGTAGCAATGGAAATCAAAATCAAGATAGATGCTCTTGTGATTGGAATAAGTCGAAGATAGAACCAAAAAGCCGTTTTTCGCTCTTCATTCTTCCCGAAAGTCATGACATTCAATTACGATCTGTTTGTAATTGGTGCTGGTCCTGGAGGACTAGCAGCAGCTAAAAAAGCAGCAAGCTACGGTGCGCGTGTCGCTATTGCTGAAAAAGAAGCGATTGGTGGCACTTGTGTCAATCGCGGTTGCGTACCCAAAAAACTGATTGTCCAAGCTGCTGACTTGGCGCTGCAAAACCAAATGGCGCTAAGCTACGGTTGGAGTGACTGCGAAACTTACTTTGACTGGACAAAATTTCTCAACTCCGTACACCAGCACATCGAAACCATTCATCACTCCTATTTTGAACAGTTGCAAAAAGCAGGAGTTGAACTCATTCGGGGTGATGGCACCTTGCGAGATGCTCATACTGTAGAGATTAATCAATCCGAATATACAGCTGACAAGATTTTAATTGCTGTAGGCGGGTATCCCATCAAACCAAACATCCCAGGCATTGAATACGCCATCACATCCCGCGAGATGTTTCACTTACCCTACTTACCTCAACGGTTAGCAATTATTGGCGGTGGCTACATTGGTGTGGAATTTGCCAGCATGATGAATGCTTTTGGGTGTGAAGTTACAGTTATCGATCAAGATGAGACAATTTTATCAGGGTTTGATGATGACATCCGCATTGGCGTTCAAGAAGGTTTGAGCAAACGGCGAATTCGCTTTATTGGCAACAGCACCGCTAAACAAATCAAATACTCAGAAGAAAGACTGCTGTTAACCACGACTGGCGACTCTCGAAAAACAATTGCAGCAGACACTATACTCGTTGCTACAGGGCGCGCCCCAAATACCAAAAACCTTCGTTTAGAAAATGCTGGAGTAGAAGTTGGGGAAAAAGGTGCAATCCAAGTTGATGAATACAGCCGCACAACTGCAGAAAATATTTTTGCCGTAGGTGATTGCACAAATCGTTTGCAATTAACCCCAGTAGCTAGGGCAGAAGGTATTGCTTTTGTCAATACAGTTTTTGGCAAAAAACCGCAAAAAGTCGATTATGAGCAAGTGCCTTCTGCTGTTTTTGCTCGCCCAGAAGCAGCAAGTGTAGGTATGACCGAGGCAAAAGCACGCGAAAAATTTGGTGCATCTGTCAAATGCTACTGCGATCGCTTTCAACCTTTACTCTCTCAACTGACTGATAAGAACGAACAAGCTACCATTAAGATAGTTGTTGAAGGTGAATCTGAGCGTGTTTTAGGCGCTCACATGGTTGGTGAACATGCAGCAGATATTATTCAAAGTCTCGCTGTTGCCATTCGTAAGGGTATTACCAAGCAAGACCTAGATGAGACAATCGGCATTCATCCAACAACGGCTGAGGAGTTTCTTCTTATGTCCCCTTAAGGGAATAAATTAGTCCTGCCTCAAGACCTTTTTCAAAAGGATACCATCTTACCCTACGAGATGTGAGTTTCGTCGGTAAAGTGGTATCAAATTTTTTTGATTATGCTAGAAGGAAAGCTTGATATGACATATGATTACGACCTATTTGTCATTGGTGCCGGTTCTGGGGGTTTGGCTGCTTCCAAACGCGCTGCAAGCTATGGGGCAAAAGTAGCAATCGCCGAAAATGATTTGGTGGGCGGAACCTGTGTGATTCGTGGCTGCGTTCCCAAAAAACTTATGGTTTATGGCTCCCACTTTCCGGCATTATTTGATCATGCAGCAGGCTATGGCTGGAAGGTAGGTAAAGCACAACTCGATTGGGAACATTTCATCACAACAATAGATAAGGAAGTTCGGCGACTGTCACAACTGCACATCAACTTCCTAGAAAAAGCAGGAGTTCAACTGATTCCAGGTCGCGCTACGCTGATCGATCCGCACACTGTAGAGGTTGAGACGCGCCATGGCGCGTCTGTACAAAGACAAAAAGTCACAGCAGATAAAATTTTGATTGCTGTGGGAGGACGTCCGATCAAACCAGATTTACCAGGGATGGAATATGCCATCACCTCGAACGAAATCTTTCACCTCAAAGAACAACCAAAACATATCGCCATCATTGGTTCTGGTTATATTGGCAGCGAATTTGCCTCTATTATGCGTGGATTAGGCAGTGAGGTGACGCAAATTATCCGCAAAGATTTGATTTTGAAAGGTTTTGATGAAGACATCCGGCTTGAGATACAAGAAGGGATGAGCAACCACGGAGTACGATTCATCAAGAATACCCTAGTAGAAGCGGTGGAACGCGTACCAGAAGGCTTAAAGCTGACGTTATCTGGAGAACATACTGAACCAATCATTGCCGACGTATTTTTAGTTGCAACAGGTCGATCGCCTAATATCGAAGCACTAAATTTAGAAAACGCTGGAGTTGACATCGTTCCCAGCTCCATCGAAGGACCTGGGTACAGCACCATGAATGCTATAGCTGTTAACGAATACAGCCAAACTTCTCAACCGAATATTTTCGCTGTAGGTGATGTTACTGACAGAATCAATCTTACTCCTGTAGCCATAGGCGAAGGTCGTGCTTTTGCAGATAGCGAATTTGGCAACAACCGCCGTGTATTTAGCCATGAAGATGTTCCCACAGCTGTATTTTCCACACCCGAAGCCGCTACAGTCGGTATGACCGAAACACAAGCACGTTCTCAATTGGGAGACGACGCAGTCAAAACCTATCGCACTCGCTTCCGCCCGTTATTCCACAGTTTGACAGGTGCATCAGAAAAGACAATGATGAAGTTGGTAGTGGATGCCAACACCGACAAAGTGCTAGGCGCTCACATGGTGGGTGAAAGCGCAGGTGAGATTATTCAAGGCGTGGCGATCGCTGTGAAAATGGGCGCAACCAAAAAAGACTTTGATGCGACTGTTGGTATCCATCCCACATCAGCAGAAGAATTCGTCACCATGCGGTAATTGTTTTGCACTACATCTACCTTCACGGCTTTGCATCAAGTCCTCATTCTGCCAAAGCAGAATACATACGTACTTGCTTTGCACAAGCAAATATCAAGCTGAAAATTCCCGATTTGAATGCTGGCGATTTTTCTCACTTAACAATTACTCGGCAGCTGACTCAAGTTGCGTCCCAATTCAGTCATAATTCTACGCCAGTCACGCTGATAGGTTCCAGTTTAGGGGGTTTGACAGCCGCCCATCTGGGACAGCAATATCCACAAGTGCAACGTCTCGTCCTTTTAGCACCAGCTTTTGGGTTCTTATCTCATTGGTTATCGAAGTTAGGAGATGAGACGGTACAGCGTTGGCAAAAAGAAAAATATCTCATGGTTTATCACTATGGCGAGGAGCAAAAACTTCCTCTAAGTTACGATTTCGTAAAAGACGCTAGTCAATACAAAGAGGAAGCATTGCAACGCCTTATCCCCACTCTTATCCTGCATGGACGACACGATGATGTGATTCCCATTCAAGCCAGTCGGGACTTTGCTCAAAAGCGTCCTTGGGTAGAGTTCATGGAACTCGACAGTGATCATGGTTTAGGTAATGTTATGTCAGAAATTTGGCAGGCAATTCGGAGCTTCTGCCAGTTACCGTGAAGGTGTATAATCAAAAATTCTTAGTACAGAATTTCACAAGTTCGTAACGAATTAATTTCAGAAAGGCTCTGCGTTACTCTGCGCTGACTCAGCGTCCCTCTGCGTTTTAAAACGCTACGAATTAATGCAAACCTGTACTTAGTGATTTGTTGATTATTTTTTACTAATGACCAATGACCAATGACTAATGACTAATCATGCTGCCATTTATTAGGTCAGATTTAGCCCAATTTACCGCTTACAAACCTCACCCCAGCAGCAATACTGCTCAAGGTGTCCAGCCATCAACGCAAATTGATCGCCTGGATACGAATGAAAGCCCCTACGATTTGCCACCACAAATCAAAGAAAAATTGGCTGGGACTTTTGAGCAACTGATTGAGACGAACCGTTATCCTGATGGCGGACATGAAGAACTCAAGAGTGCGATCGCTCAATATGTCAATGAGTCAGCGAACCTCTCGCCATCTGTTTTCAGTGCTTCCCATATTTCCGTTGGTAATGGTTCAGATGAACTGATACGCTCGATACTGATTGCGAGTTGTTTAGGGGCAGAGGGCTGCGTTCTGATTGCTCAACCTACTTTTTCCATGTACGCTATTTTAGCGCAAACTCTGGGCATTCCTGTTGTGACGGTAGGGAGAAAGGCAGATTTTGAAATTGATTTACAAGCAGCCCAAGTAGCTATAGAACAAACTCAAAATCCTCCCATCCGGGCAGTTTTTGTCGTTCATCCCAATTCACCCACTGCGAATCCCTTAACAACGACAGAGTTAGCATGGATCAGAAGCCTGAACGAGCATATTCTCGTCGTCATTGATGAAGCTTACTTTGAATTTAGTCAGCACACTCTTGCTGCTGAATTAGCACAGCGTCCTAACTGGGTGGTGTTACGCACGTTTTCTAAAGCTTTCCGATTAGCTGCATTGCGAGTAGGCTACTGCCTTGCCCATCCTGAATTGATCGCCATTTTAGAAAAAGTTCGCTTACCCTATAATCTTCCCAGCTTCTCGTTAGCGGCAGCAACAGTTGCTCTAGAAAACCGCACACTCCTGTTGGAGTCAATTCCCCAAACCCTCAATGAACGAGCCAAACTCATTCAAGCTTTATCTCAACACTCAACATTACAAGTTTGGGAAAGCGCGACGAACTTTGTTTACGTGCATCTCAAAACAAATGGTTCTCACTCACAAGACGCTGCTGTAAAAATTATTCACCAAAATCTTAAAGCTGCTGGCACTTTAGTGCGGCAAATTAACGGAGGATTGCGAATTACTGTAGGGACTCCCCAGGAAAATGCCCGGACACTCAATCGGCTACAAGCTGCTTTACTTGATTTAAATAAATTTTAATCTTTAGATTTCTTGCAAAAATCTTTTTTTTGTCTTTTTGTTTGCATCTAAAGCGTAGAGCACCAGACAAAATCATTTTTACCCAAGAGGTTTTTGACAGATATTAAGACAAAAGCACTCTGTTACGACTTATGAAACTCTCGTAGGTGTTAGATATGTAAAATTCATCTGTTTCGACTTGTGCGTTATCCAAGGAAAAACAGCTAAAACTCACTCATCAAAACTGCCATCTATGTCACTGCCCAAACGGCGTAATATTGCCACCGTTTGTGGCAGCACGCCCACTAAAAGGGCAAATGCTTCATCCGGCAATTGAGTCACCATTTCTGGTGGAAAGTATTGTTCAAATTGGTCTAGGATCTTCTGGACTCGCTGTGCTGGTACTGGGTTTTCTGTAATTTGTTTGATTAACCGAATCCACTGTCGCCTAATTAAGTACGCTTTCTGGCGTTCCTCATGAGACTCAGGATTTAATAACGACAGGTTGCCTATGGGCAATGCTCCTTGACAATCACGGTCGTAATCGCCGCCTACAGCCGCCCCAGGACCAGCAAATTCAGCATGGTAACGTTTGAACAGTATTAAACCATTCCGCCTACGACTGTTAACCATGAAAACTTTTCCACTGAGCAGCATGGTTAGAAGATCCGAGCCATAGGATTGCTCAGTTCCATCTGGCATGACAATATAGTCAAGGAAACTGGTGTCAGGACAATAAGTAGATACCATGGCAGTCTGATAGCGTTGATGCTTTTCGCTATCCATCTTTTCTCAAAATTTGAATGAGTTTGGTAATTGGCTGCACTTTAGATAGAAAACGAATTTGTTGCGCGATCAGCGTTTTGTGTTTTTCTTACTATTAGGAATTGGCTTGTGAATTGGAGTAAGAATAAATAGACCTTGTTTCGTAATTGAGTAATCATATTTTATGAGATTTAACTGCATTTGTCTTCAACTCAAGGAGGATTTTGTTAAAGTTTTTATAAAGATAAATATCTAAAATACGAAGTTTTTGTAAGGATTTGAAAAATAAATCAGCGTTATTTGCCTGATGTCATAACTGTATAGTCTTTTTTAAATAGAACATTTTTGCTATTTGTTTTCTTATTTAAATACTAGATTAATTATCTAATATTTCCCGTCTCAATACATAAAACTTTCAATAAATAAAAATAAATATTTTTGTTTTAATATTTTAATAAATATCTTTATAGAAAAAGCATTACTTATTTTTTAACGGTAGAAATATTGTATAATAATAAAAAACTCTATAAATACTTGTTGTAAATATTTTTTAATAGCTATACACCCATATAAGCATTATAAAAAAAATTATTATATTATTTCAAGTATATTTACTTAATTTAGCTAAATTTTTCATAAAAATATTCTTTATGGCAGCCTCTATGTGTATGTATGGTGCCTAAAGAGACCATTGTATTCTAGTTACCGTCAAATATCTTAATTTTGGATATGTGAAGATGCTATAGCCTTACCTTATATACTCAAGCTATCAGTTAAGCTAGCACCAAAAAATATTAGAAGCCTACACCAAACGGCATAAGACTCACAAAAAAAGAGAATTCAAATAGCTGAGTCAAGATTTAGGTGCTTGTGCAAAAGAATCTGGCGTGAGCGTCTTAAAAAGAATGCATCCAAATGAGATTCGACTTTATGCACCTGATATCCCAGCTTGGAATAGAGCAGCCCAGCGTGATGGTTATCTTCCAAAACATGCAGGTATAAATCTTGGAATCCCCAGGAAAGGGCTACTTTTTCACAACCTGTGAGTAACCCAGAAGCAGCGCCTTGTCTGCGGTATTTTGGGTGTACAGCTAAATTAGACAAGTAAGGAAAACTTTTACCGCTTTGTATCCAAGAATCACTAAAACGCACACCCAATTCTACAGTTCCAACTAAGTTACTTGCGGCATCAGCAGCCCTGTCAACGGCAACTAAACAGACGTGATGAGGCGCAGGAGATGCCAAACGATGCCTTAAATCTTCGTATATACCCAAACGCAATAATGGAAAAAGCCACCCGAATAAACCATTTTGCGAGTGAAAGCTTTCGGCAATAATTTGGGCCATACTAGTCAAATCAGCAGCGGTCGCCGCACGAATTTGGAATTGGCTGGAAGCTGGGAGGGCGGCGGCTGAGACTGGTTCTTGATGAGATGAGTGAAAAAACGAGGGTTTCAAGGCTACTTTAGTTTTGATTTTATGCTACAGAAATATTCTCAAATTTCCTAAAACACCATCAAACCTGTATGAAAACTTTAAATTCGCTCATAGATACTGGATATTGTTCTTCTATACCTAAGCTTCAGAGCATATCCAACAATCAGCAAAATAGCAACATAGCTCGCACTGTTTTTTGTAGTATAATATGTTGCAACAAGAATTGCCTACAAAATTTTTTGACAAACACATCAGGGCAAAATCTGGTTTCTAAGCAAAACATTGCTGTGTGCCTAGTAGGATAAAAGCAATGATTGAAAAAGTTTCGTTCTTGACTTATGCAAGGGAACTGGTGGACTTTTTGAGAATTCAGGACTGAGTCCTTATGAACCCTATACTATGGGCAATGATTCAGCATAGCGGGCTGATCGTCGTGATTGCTAAATTGCTAGTGGGTATTTGTTCAATAGTATACTTTGCTGTTTACTTTGCTCTTTAATTTTATTGTTGTATTGCAAACTTTACCATGATTGCTCTAAATAAAACTTATGTGCAAATGTTAATGTTACTGCTACGGTGGGAAAACTGCATATGTGGCAACAAGTTGATTTTTCAGCCATCCTTGAGTGCTGGATACCTTGTTTGACAGTTCTCGTTCGCTAAGGAGAAGTTTAGCAACTAATACCAATTTGATGTGAAGCTGCACTAAATAAATAACCTCCATTCTTGGCGCTCTTGGCGTCTTGGCGGTAGCCTGCGGCACGCCGCTGCCCGTCTACGTTTTTTAATATTCTATGCATCTTCATAAAGAATTGGTATAAGCAATTATTGTATAGCAGTCCTATTTGATTTATAAAATTTATTACATTATTACCGCCAAGCCTGCCCTCGATCAAAGCGTAGGGACGCCTAGAACGCCAAGAAAAGAGAGAACACAGAACAGAGAATTTTACGTAGCCGAAGGCAAAGTCCATACCTCCTCCTAACCTGAGCGCTAAGGGCGCACGCTGCGCGTTTGCGTTGCAAGAGCGTATCCGTAAAGACTCAGGGCTTATCATTTAGGATTGCTATATAAGGTGAAAGCTTAGCATCAATGTAATTGGGGTGCACCAAAGTAAATGGGAATCTACATAAGCTATTGAGGCAATTGGGTATCAGTAAAAGCTTTGATTGTGAGCAGTCATATCATGTCCGGCTAATTAATTATGATTTCCACATTAACTGCACCCCACTCCGCGCCGCCCCTAAGCGCAAGCGAGGAGGGGAGGTGATAGCGTTTGCGCAGCGTCCCTCTTAGGGACTAGCGTGGCCGTACCCACTGGCGTATTTTTACGGGGGACTCACGATCGCCTCTGGCGATAGGGGGAAAGGGGTTCCCTTTGGGGTTGGAAAAGGGGGTTCTTACGGAAATGACAAGTATTCATCCGGACTTGATATTATGTGGGCAAACAGTCGGATTGCTAGCAATGTGCTCTCAACAGACTCAGAAACATCTCTACTCAATCAGATTATTACCTATCCGTCTGCCGTTACAGCAGGAAAACGGTGCATGAAATTCCAAGCAAACAGTCAGCCTAAAATTTTGGTTGTCGATGACGAACTTGACAACCTTGAATTGCTCTATCGCACTTTTTCTGACGACTATAAGGTGCTTAAAGCAAGTTCTGGTTCAGTGGCATTGGATCTGCTAGCACAAGAGAAAGATGTGTCAGTCATTATCTGCGATCAGCGGATGCCAATGATGAGCGGTACGGAATTTTTGAGTTTAACAGCTACTCAATATCCTGATATCATCCGGATTATTTTAACAGGATATACCGATGTTGAAGACCTGGTGGAAGCAATAAACTCTGGCAAGGTCTTTAAATATGTTACCAAACCGTGGGAAACAGAGGAACTCAAAGCGGTGGTACGCCAAGCAATGGATACTCACAATGTTCTCAAAGCCCGCACTCGTGAACTATACCGCACACTCCGTCAGGAATCATTACTTAATATTATCACAAATACGATTCGCAGCGCTTTAGACTATCGGCAAATCCTACAAACAATTGTACAAACTGTCGGTCATATGCTGGAAGTAGATGTCTGCCTCCTGCGCCCCTTCCAAGATGAGCAACTGGTCGATGAAGGATTTATTTACCAGAATGAGGAAGAGGGGGGATATAAGGGAGAAATTATTTCCTCATCCTCCTCATCCTCTCCTCCCCTCAACCTGTTGCTAGCTCAAACAGTCTGGGAAACCCGCAAAGTTCACGTTATTAACGATGTGGCAAGCGATAAGTGTATCCAAGGTGATCATCCCCAGTTGCAAAGTCGCGCCGCAGCTTTTGCAGCTGCTAATATTTGCTCTAGCTTGGTGGTACCACTGATTTGCCGACAAGAACTGATGGCTGTGCTGGCGCTGCATCAATGCAAAGCGCCTCGGCTTTGGGGAGAAGATGAGGTGCAGTTGGTGATGATGGTGGCAGATCAGGCTGCTTTAGCTTTGTCCCAAGCTCGTGCTTATGAGCAAGTACACGCTCTTGCTCAACGGGAAGCCCTGATTAATACGATTACTAGTGCGATTCGCTCTAGCCTGAATCCTCAAGATATTTTTGCGGCTATTACGCAACAATTGGGACAAGCTTTAGAAGTAGATGGCTGTGTTCTGTCTTTGTGGACAGAGGAAGATGAGTTTGTCCAGTGTGTCGGCTTGTATGACAATTCTCAAAATTTAAAGCGGGAAAATTTGGGTAGTGTTGACACCATTAATACTCAACAATTGCCTCAATCTCAAGCTCCTATTCAGGAAAATCCAATTCTCCAAGAAATGTTGCAGACACAGCAGCCAGTGCTTATTGCTGACATGAACCTGTGTCCTCCAGAAATGAAAGGATTTGATTTGCCTTTGAAGGTGCCTACGCGATCGCTCATGGTTGTTCCTTTACTTGCTGACGGCAAAAGTATCGGTAGTATTACGCTGCGTGAAGGTCATAAACCACGTCAGTGGATGTCATCGGAAATTGAGTTAGCAAAAGCAGTCGCAGCTCAAGCGGCGATCGCCGTGCAGCAGTCTCGACTTTACCAAAAAACCCGTGAACAAGCTGAGCGCTTACTGGAATTAGATAGACAAAAAACCGAATTTTTTCAAAATATCTCCCATGAGTTCCGTACTCCCATAACCTTGATTCAAGGACCATTAGAAGCGGCTGTAGCCTCAAAGCAGGGGTTGTCCTACGCTCAAAGTGCGATCGCCTTGCGTAACTCCCGCCGTCTACTGCGACTCGTCAATCAATTACTCGATCTGCAACGCTTAGACGCTGGTAGGATGCAGCCTGGTTTCCGTCCCTGCAATTTAGTTGAATTTGTCAGTCAAATTGTAGAATCGTTTCGCCCTTACTGTGAGAAAAAAAGACTGTACCTGCTCACTCAAATGGGAGAATGTCCCACTGTGTACTTGGATATGGAAAAATTCGACAAGGTGGTTTACAACCTCCTGTCAAATGCTATGAAATTTACGCCGTCAGGGGAAGCATCCGGGTTAACGTACAACCAGTAGACGACAAGTGCATATTGCAAGTACAAGACACCGGAATTGGTATAGTTAAAGAAAAAATTCCCCACTTATTTGAGCGTTTTCGCCAAGCTGAAGGCTCAGAAAACCGTTCTTATGAAGGAAGTGGTTTGGGTTTGGCTTTAGTCAAAGAATTGGTGGAACTTCACGGCGGTAAAGTCACGGTAGAATCAGTCTACGGCAAAGGCACTACTTTTACCGTATGGCTTCTCCCTGGAAGTACTCACTTGAGCGCAGAACAAGTACTAGAAGTACCATGCCAGCCCAACACCAACCGCGCTAGTGTGGAATTAGCTGATTTGGAATTGGTACTCACAGGTGACGACAACGAAAGTCATACAACAGACTTTGATACCCAAGATTCAAAAGTCAAGAATGGGCATTTAATCTTAGTTGTAGACGACAACCCAGATTTACGAGCTTATGTTTCCGGAATTTTACGTGCCAACAACTATCAAGTGCAAACTGCTTGTAATGGTTTAGAAGGTTTGCACTTAGCAAAGGAAATCGTACCTAGTTTAATAGTGAGCGACTTGATGATGCCTGTGATATCAGGGTTAGAGATGATTCGAGTGATTCGCAACGAAGAAAATTTGAAAGGAATACCAATCATCTTACTAACGGCAAAAGCAGATGAGGAAACTCGTATCGAAGGAACAGAACATGGTGCAGATGCTTATTTGTCTAAGCCATTTAATAACCGGGAACTTCTGGCAGAGGTGCGGAATCTCTTAGCATTGAAGGAAAATGAACGCCGAGTTGTCGAGTTAAACACTTACCTCACAGAGTCTGTACTCAAACGCTTTTTGCCTCCTGCTTTGGTGCAAAAAGCAGCTGCAGGAGAGCTAGTTCTTGATTTGCAACCGGAACCACGGTTGATTACAGTTTTGTTTAGTGACATTGTGGGTTTTACCCAATTGGCAAATACCCTGAGATCGCGGCGAGTCGCAGAGTTACTCAATGAATATTTAGAAGAAATGACGCGAGTCGTGTTTGATAACGGCGGCACTGTGGATAAATTTATGGGAGATGCTATTTTAGCTTTGTTTGGAGCGCCAGAAGAACTAACACCCAACGAACAGGTGCGACGCGCCATCAACACAGCAAGAGCAATGCTGCGATCGCTTGAACATTTAAACCAACGCTGGAAACAGCAGGGTATTTTTGGTGCAGGTTCTGCTGTACAATTTCGCTGTGGTATCCACCAGGGTACGGCAGTTGTGGGAATGTTTGGTAGCGCTGAACGATCTGACTATACAGCAATTGGTCCGAGCGTAAATATTGCCGCAAGGTTGCAACAAGCTGCTGTTCCCGGTACGATTCTGGTTTCTGCGGCTGTGGCAGATTATTTGGAGGATGAAGAAATGACGAAATGCAGCCCGCTACAACTTAAAGGAGTAGACGAAACTGTTCTTACCTTCGCTGTTAAACCAGAACTCGTAGCTAATCGATAATCGCTCATGATTACTGAGACTGCTTAGTGATTATTCGGAGAAATCACAACAAGCGATAAGGCAGTGCTACACTAACTCAGGAATCAGGACTCTTGAACTACCGTTCCTAACCCGTAGGGTATAGAAACGGATTCTAGGAGATAACCCTAGAACGCAAGTGTTCAACACCTCAGAAGTTCAGTAGCGTTTAACACTTCCGGGTACTTCACTAGCTCGGATTATCTGTAGCCTCTGGAATCTTAGGGGGTTGGGTCAAGCCAAGACACGCGTTACTGAATGAGGGAAGTGACTTAAACTTTATCTTTCGAGGATTATATCCATGCAGAAAGAAAACCTAAGAGTTCCAGTAATCTCACCATCAGGTGAACCACTAATGCCAACAACCGCATCTCGTGCGAGGCGTTGGATAAAGCAAGGGAAAGCGAAGCCGTTTTGGAATGATTTAGGTATTTGGTGCGTTCAATTACTGTTTAAGCCATCTGGCACAAAAACCCAAAGCATTGTTGTTGGCACTGACCCTGGAAAGCGTTACTCAGGCATCGCCGTCCAGTCAGCTAAATATACGCTGTTTATGTCGCATATTGTCGTGATGGGCTTTATCCCAAAACAAGGCACAGCTATTGCTGGCATAAAAGAGAAAATGCTCTACCGTTCTATGCTTCGGCGCGGACGTAGGGGAAGACGAATTAATCGTAGCAAAGCTTTCAAACTAAGGAACCATCGCCAAAAGCGTTTTTCTAACCGCAAGAAAACCAAGCTAGCCCCATCCATTCGCTCAAATCGTCAGCTAGAAATACGAGTTATTTCTGAGCTTGCTCGTATTTACCCAATTTCAGAAATTAGGGTAGAAAAAGTTAGAGCCGATGTAGATAAAACATCCGGACGCAAAGGCGCTAAATCGGGTAAGGGTTTCTCGCCAGTAATGGTAGGTCAAGGATGGATGATTGAACAGCTATCTAGCATCGCAACCGTTGTCACAATTGAAGGTTGGCACAAAGATGGGAACGGAACATCTCAAGTTCGTGAATATCTTCAGCTAATGAAGAACAAATCAGACAAGGCGTTGCAAGCTCCAGAAACTCACGCTGTTGATGCTGTAGCTATTGCTGCTACTCGTTTTGTCCAATACAAACCGTTTTACACCGCTAATACTCGTGGGTGTATTTGGGTGGGGGAAGTAGCTATTACGGATGCGGTGTTTAAGGTTATTTCCAAACCCCGAATTACACGACGGCGTTTACACGATGCCGTACCAGGCAAGGGCGGAATCAGGGAGCGTTACGGCGGCTCTACTACGCCATTTAAGGCTAGAAAAGGGGATTTGATTGAGTACTCAACGAAATCCAAAGGAGAGATAAAGAAAGTGATTGGATACTGCTCAGGATATACAGGTAAGAATCTTTCTTTGAGCGATGCAAATTGGTCAAGACTAGGAAGATTTGCTGATTCAAAATGTCGAATTCTTGCCCGAAATACTGGTTTGGTAATTTTGGGGACATCGAGTCCCACTCAATTACCCTCCTATCCCCCTACGACCAAAGCTAGCGCTTATGGTCACAGTACCTCGGAGATTTAGATGGCTTAATATGGCACAATCGGTTGCTGATAAAACTCCTATTCCAGATAAAGCATCGAGGCGACACACCGATCCACCTGGTTTGTGGATTTCTGTAGCCGCAATTTCTGTTACCCTGCACTTGCTGCTATTCTGGTTGCTACGCTCGAATTCCTATAGCCTGTCGCAACGAAGTTCTTCAAATCCTATCCCAGTAGACTTTGTGGAGATTTCGTCAGGAGGAAAAGCGCCATCAAAAGCAAAGCCAGTGTCATCAAAAAGATCCTCCACAACAGGAAAGTCATCTGTAGCGAGATCATCAAAGCCAGCCCCTCAAGAGAATTTAACTCCCAAGACTTCTACTGTAGAAGATAGCAACGCGATTGCGCTGCGCACAACACCCGAAGGAGCGATCGCTTTCGATAACACCAAAAAAGCGACGACTTCTCAACCTAAAGCAGAGGATACAACAACCCAACAATCTTCACAACAACGGGTTGTCGAGCAAGAAACACAATCTAAGCCTCAACAAGATCCAACATCTGAACCAGCACCCTCACCCCAGCCTCCTGAGCAAAATCAACTACAGCCAACTCCACAGCCGACTCCAGAATTCACTCCCCAAACACAACAACCAGAACCAACTCCACAGCCGACTTCAGAAGTCACTCCCCAAACACAACAACCAGAACCAACTCCACAGCCGACTCCAGAAGTCACTCCCCAAGCACAACAACCAGAACCAACTCCACAGCCTAACACTGCTGACAGTACAAGTACAGACACTCAAAATGAAGCAAATCAACAATTAGACGAGCAAAACCAGGCTTTAAATCCGCAGAATAACCCCACAGATTTAACTGCTACTGATTCCTCACCCCAAAGACAGGAAGCGCAACAGACACCTAGTAGTCTTCCCAAACCAGATGGTGAAGTCGCTGTTGGAAAGGAAACGCCATTAGAAGATATCGCTCCACCAGTACAACCAGAACAGTCGCCACCTTTGAATGAGGAAAATGGCACAGGAATAGGAGTAGCGACTTGGGATATAGAAGCTGATAAATTAAAGAGGGATATACCAGAAAACCTAGCTCAACCTGAAGACAACAGCAGGCAAAAAGAATTAAATATCGTTTTATCTGACGCAGGAGGCGATGTTCAGCCTGTATATTTTTTAGTATGGCTAACAATTGATGAAAAAGGCAACTTAATCTTCATTAAAGTAGATGAACAGATACCGCTAGCGCAAAGAAGTCAATACCAGAAATATGCGGATGAAATTTTCCAAGGTCAAAAATTTGTCCCCGCAACCGATAAAGACCCTGCAACTGGCAAGCAAAACCCACGACTGAGCAATCTACCTGTACGTGTAAGAATTAATCGTCGCTAGCTTGATTTTTCGCTAGAATTATGTTACGTTATTAGGGTTGGAAATTTGCGGGCGTAGTTTAGTGGTAAAACTATAGCCTTCCAAGCTATTAATGCGGGTTCGATTCCCGCCGCCCGCTTTATTTGAAGAAAAGATAGTATATAAAAAGAGTTCCCAGGTGAAGCCTAGAAACCAGAAGAGCTTTATGTTGCATTGTTAAATTATTGCGACTTATTGCGACAAAAGGAATAGGAATATAAAATCTTCAACCAAATTTACCGCTGACGTATTCCTTAGTAGCTTCCTGTTTGGGATTCTGGAAAATTGCTTCTGTGCGGTCAAACTCCACAAGATAACCGGTACGACCTCCTTTTTCTGACGTTTGCACGTTAAAAAAGGCAGTCAAATCAGACACCCGCGAAGCTTGTTGCATATTGTGAGTCACGATAATAATTGTGTATTGCTCTTTGAGTTGGTGAATCAGTTCTTCAACCCGGAGGGTGGAGATAGGGTCAAGAGCAGAACAAGGTTCATCCATTAAAATAACTTCAGGCTGAACTGCGATCGCCCGAGCAATACACAAGCGCTGTTGTTGTCCACCAGAGAGGGACAAGCCACTTTGCCGCAGTTTATCTTTGACTTCATCCCATAAAGCCGCTTGTCTGAGCGATCGCTCTACCAGTTCATCCATATCACCTTTGTAGCTGTTCAGCCTAGGACCAAAGGTGATATTGTCATAAATTGACTTTGGAAAAGGGTTCGGTTTTTGAAACACCATTCCAATCCGACGACGCACTTCCACGGGGTCAATGTGAGATGCGTACAAATCTTCACCCTGGTAAAAAACTTTTCCTTCTGCTCGAAAACTTTCAATGAGATCGTTGAGGCGGTTGTAGCAGCGCAGCAAGGTACTCTTACCACATCCAGAAGGACCAATAAAGGCTACTACTTTATTTCTAGGGACATTCAGCCAAATATCGCGTACTGCCAAGAAATTTCCGTAATATACGTTCAGTCCCTCTGTACGAAAAACGGTATCCGTTTGATTCCCGGTTCTAGTGTCGGTAGTCATAAATAGTAAGGTTGTTGTCTTGAATTTAGTTAAATGTTCGAGCTTGCTTTTCTTATTTAAGTGTGCGACTCGTTGCCCAACGGGCAATGATATTTGTCAGCAGAACTAACAACACCAAAATCAAAGCCGCCGCCCAAGCAAGTGACTGCAAATTTGCATACGGCGAAGTGCCATAGTTATAAACAAAAACAGCAAGAGAAGGTGTGGGTGCGAATAAGCTACTGGGCCAGTACTGAGACGCTAAAGCCGTAAACAGTAAAGGTGCGGTTTCTCCAGACGCACGAGCGATCGCCAAAGTGACCCCAGTGACAATTGCTGGTACAGCTGCTGGTAACACCACTTGGGAGACTGTTTGAAACTTAGTTGCTCCTAACCCCGTAGCGGCTTGGCGCAAATCTTGTGAGACTAATTGCAAGGATTCGTCAGTGGTTCGCACTATAATGGGCAACATCAAAATTGCCAGAGCGACTCCTCCAGCCACAGCTGAGAATGTACCAGTGGTCACGACCACAACTGCATAAGCAAATACTCCAGCAATAATCGAGGGAACTCCGCTCAAAATATTGGTAGCAAACCGAACCCAGCGAGATATTTTCCCAGAGCTAAACTCTGTCAAATAAATTGCTGCCAAAACTCCAAAGGGAATGCTAAATAGTGCAGCAAGTGCTACTACTATTATTGTTCCGACAATGGCATGACCAAAACCTCCTCCCGGTACGAACGGCGGCGGTGGTAATTGGGTAAATATGTTCAAATTAAAACTGCTGAAGCCTCGCAAGAGGACGTAAATCAGCACTGCCAGCAACGGCAAAAGAGACAATATCCCGCATACAAATGCTAAAACCGTCATCACCGTGTTAAACAACGTCCGGGAAGACGAGCGAGAGTAAGCCAGACTGTTGCGTCCGGATCCACCAGAGGATTGCTCTGAAAAACTAGAAGTCATATTTTAACACACCCAAATGCTACAGTCGCTTGACTCGTAGTACTATCAACTCTGCCAAAATGTTGACAATAAAAGTTAAAACAAACAGAATTAACGCTGCGTACATTAAAGCTGCAATTTGCAGTCCGCCGGCTTCTGAAAATTGACTAGCCAACAAAGAAGAAATCGTATTGCCTGGTGCAAACAGCGAGGCGTTAACGTTATTGGAGTTTCCAATTAATATCGTTACAGCCATTGTTTCTCCCATCGCCCGCCCGAGTCCCAGCATCACAGCACTCACAATGCCAGAAAAGGCAGCTGGGATGAGAACCTTCAAAATTGTCTCCCAACGGGTGGCTCCCAGTCCCAGAGCTGCTTGACGCAAAGTAGGGGGTAGGGAAATCAGCGCATCGCGAGAGATGGCTGTGATGATGGGCAAAGTCATAATGGCTAAGATGACTCCAGCCGCCAACATATTTGGTCCTGCGGGAACGGTGCTAAAAATTGGCAAAAAGCCCAAGGAAGAATTGAGAAATTTTCCCACGCTTGTTAACGGGGGAACTAAAACAAAAAATCCCCATATTCCATACACAATGCTAGGAATGGCTGCTAGCAGTTCTACCAAGAAAACCAGCACTAACCGCACTTTTGATGGTAGGAAATTTTCGCTTAGCAACACAGCTGTGCCAACGCCAATTGGTACAGCTATCAACAAACCAATAAAAGCACTCACTAAAGTGCCGTAAATTTGCGGTAGCGCCCCGTATTCACTTGTTACAGGGTTCCAAGTGCTGTTAACTAAAAAGCTAGCACCATACTTTTGGATAGCAGGCCATGCCTGAATGGTAACCTGAACGGCTATCCATACTAGGATGGCAGCAATCGCCAATGCAAAAATTCGAGTCAGCCAAATAAAGCCACGATCCAGTGACTTTTCTGCTTGAGAAGGTGGTTTAACTATTGGAATCTGGGCTTGTGTAGTCATGACGAGACCCATTAATGACAGAAGAAGTGGGAGCGAACCACACCAAGAAATTCAAAATTCAAAATTCATCTGTGTACGGCATTCAAAAAGCTAAGCGTGCTATTTGCTAGCGCTGGCACCAGTAGCACTGCCACCCCCACTAATTTTATAATCTGGGCTGATTGTATCGGCAGCCGTTGTCACTTTTTGAACCACGCTTGCAGGGAGAGGAACGTAGCCTAGTTGTGGAGCAATTTTTTGACCTTCTGTCAAGCCGTACTCAATCATGGCTTCTACTGCTTTGGCTTTTGTCGCATCAGCATATTTCTTGTTAGCCAGAATCCAAGTGTAGGTGACAATCGGATAGGAATCGTTACCTTCTGGGTCTGCAATGAAGGCACGGAGATTTTCTGGTAAGGTTACTGCTTCGAGGGTTTTAGCTGCTGATTCATCGCTAGGTGCAACAAATTGCTTAGATTTATTTTCCAAAGTAGCAAAATTGAGTTTACTATTTTTGGCGTAAGCGTACTCGACGTAACCAAGTGAGCCTTGAGTTTGTTGTATTTGGGCGGTAACACCATCATTGCCCTTAGCAGCAACTCCCGCAGGCCAGTTGACAGTTTTACCACTGCCTACTTTAGACTTCCATTCTGGATTAATTGCACTTAGGTGTTGCGTAAATACACCCGTGGTGCCACTACCTTCAGAACGATGCACAGTTGTAATTGGCGTGTTGGGAAGCTTGGCACCAGGGTTAGCAGCAGCAATTTTCGGGTCGTTCCAAGACTTAATTGTGCCTAAGAAGATACCACTATAAACATCCCGTGGAAGCTTTAGTCCCTCTACACCAGGCAGGTTGTAAGCCAGCACAATGCTACCCGCAGTCATAGGTAGCAAAAGTACACCATTTTGGACCTTTTGGATTTCTTCATCCGTCATAGCAACGTCGCTGGCACCAAAGTCTACAAGACCTTTGGTAAATTGCTCAATACCAGCACCGCTACCAACTGGTTGATAGTTGACTTGGAGATTGGGATATTTCTGGTTTAAAGCCTGGAACCAAGTTTGGTACAGCGGTGCAGGGAAGGTGGCACCAGCCCCATTCAATCTTACATTTCCACCTAGGTCTAGTTTGCCTGGAGCAGTAGCCGTTGTATTAGTAGCACCACCAGGAGAGGATTCGCCAGTGGTAGCACCGTTTTGCGCTTGCTGTCCACCGCAAGCCGCCAAAGTAGTACTCAGTGCTACTACTGAAATTGTTTTTGTTAAACGAGAAAGATTAGTTACAGGGGAACGAAAAAGCATGGATGTGTCGTTTTGGTGATTTTCCTGCTAAGCGTATATACTATACAGCTGTAGAGTAAAGAACAGGTTAACACAAATGGAATTACGACTTTGGAATGACTACTGTATCTAACTTTAGGATTGCAAAATTTAATATTCTTTTCTAGGCAAAAGTTTGTAACTGCAATCAGTTCATTCGGAAAACAAATAATACATTAGTACATATGTTTTAATAAAACATATTATACAACCATGGTAATGTATCAAGTTCATCCTATTTAGGGATGAAAAAGTACAACAATTCTATAACTAGGTGTGTTCAAATTAGCATTTTTAACTTGTTTAAATTTATAAAATAGCAATCCGGCTGAAATTTCAACAGAATATGACAGAAAAAAAGTACGTACCAGACAACAACACAAGTTCCTTCACTATTTAGGAAGGCTTTATACAATTTGAGGGTCAAGTTTGCCAAGTGCATATTATATAAATAAATGGGTCGGTAAGAAAAAACGTCATTGGAAAGGGTTGTCCTGAGTCATTTGTCCTTAGGAGGCATTGCGGTGGGTTTTCCCCAAGTCCTGTGGCGTTGATTGCTAAGAGTTTCGACCATATTTATATTTTGTAATAGAGTTCTGTTTATTCCTGCCTAGCTACTTATTTTCCAATTAGAGATTAAGAAATAAAATAATACTATTATTTACACTTTTGTACGAGAGTCCTTTGCATGAGTGCCTTGTAAATGCTAGCCGCATCCAATCAATTACTATGGTCTATGATTGGCTTACTGCTAACGATGGGTGGTACATTCCTAGAAGCCTATGTCACCACCTTACCTTGGAATTGGAGCCAGCATGGAATTCATACTTTGTCTGTGGGTGTCACCTATCAAATTGGTGGGGTGCTACTCGTTGGTTGTTTAGGGGGCAAGAATGCTGGTGCGCTCTCGCAAATTGCATATTTAGTGATGGGATTAACTTTGTTACCTGTGTTTGCTGACGGTGGCGGCATTGGTTATGTGAAGCTGTCCCAGTTTGGTTATTTGCTTGGTTTTATCCCTGGAGCTTGGATTTGTGGGTTTTTTGCCTTTCAAGCGAGACCTCGGCTAGAAACTCTCGCCTTTAGTTGTTTTTGTGGCTTGTTAACTGTCCACTTGTGCGGTATTACTTATTTGATTATCAGCTATGTTTTTCAATGGAAAGGAACAGAAACTCTGTCTCTGATGCAAGAAGCAATGCTCACATACTCCTGGTTGGCACTGCCTGGACAACTATCGGTAGTTTGCGCTGTCGTTGTAATAGCATATGTGCTGCGCCACCTAATGTTTTACTAGCGATGAGTTTTTAGTGGTGTGTCCTTTGTGGTGTGCGCAAATGACAAATGACCCTTCGGGTATCTCCTCTAGAGCGCCTTCGCACTTACGCCAATCGCCACCTTTGTTGGAAACCTTAAGCGAAATTTCCGCTTGTTGGGAAACCCCTTCGGATATCTCCTTTGGAGAGGCTGCGCCAACGCCAGTTACCTGCTCTGGGAAACCCTCCTGCAGCGAGCAGTTCTGAGGAGGGTTTCCCTCCGTAAGAAACTGCGGTACTGGTCTGACTGCCTGCAGAACTTCTGGCGTTACAGCGCTGGCTCACAAATGACAAATGACAAATTCGCCATGCGTTTAAAAAATCTCCTGTTCTGGATTGCTGCCTTGTTAGGTTTTTTCTTAGACCAACTCACAAAATACTGGGTGGTGCAAACTTTTAGCTTGGGACAAACACAAGCACTACTACCGGGGGTATTTCACTTCACCTACGTTACCAACACTGGTGCAGCTTTTAGTCTGTTAGCAGGGAAAGTAGAGTGGTTGCGCTGGCTATCTTTGGGAGTGAGTTTAGCATTAATAGCACTGGCATCGTTTGGTCCGGTGTTACATATTTGGGAGCAACTAGGCTATGGCTTTATTTTAGGTGGAGCGATCGGTAATGGCATCGACCGATTTGTTCTGGGCTACGTCGTTGATTTTCTTGATTTTCGAGTGATTAACTTTCCAGTCTTTAATTTAGCAGATGTCTTCATTAATATCGGTATTGTTTGCCTGCTCATTGCTACCTTTCAAAAGACTCCCACTTCAAATCGCAGGTGACGATAAAAAGTAAAAGGTAGAAGTACGATGACCTGACGAAAAAAAGCCTGGCTACTCCGGTTACTTTTCACGCAATTTGTGGAAAACCTCGCTTCCATTCCTCTCTCTTTCTAGGAGAGAGGAACCTTGATTTTCCCCCTTCCCTAGTAGCAGGGCTGTTTCATTCCCTACTTTATTAGGCAATACGGTTGCTGTTAAGGATTTTTGGTGAAATTTGGTGATGTGTAGTGATGCATGCTACGTCTCTACATCGCCGTCATGGTCAGGCTTTTGGTTTTATCTGAACCCTATTGCTTTATTACGGACTTGCAATTAAAAAAAATCTCCAATTTGTAGTGACGCAAATAATGGTGGGTTACGCCGCACTTTAGTTATCATGTAAAACCTTAATTGTCGTACGCTTAACCCACCCTACATAATGGAAAATTTATTTTTTGGTACTCCCTTAGTACATAATTGCATAAGTTTATAGCGAAAATTAGAACGAATACTCTACGTACCTTTGTCTTGAAAAGTTTCCTAGGTTGGGAAACCCTCCTGCAGAACTTTTCGCTGCGTTTACCGAGAGCGCTTGTGTGCCTTTAAAAACGTTACGAATTAATGAAATGCTGTACTTAGCCTAGCCTGTCCCAAGGACTTATAAGGAAGGGTGGCTGAAAACTTACGGTGAACGTAGGCTAAAAAATGAAAAGTCCGCACAGGCGGACTTTTTTATCTATCCTCAGACTTTTAGCCTAAGGGTATCAATTTTCTGACGCAAACTAGTGTCAAATTACGCCCAATCTAGTGTTGAGACGACTACCTCGATCCACCTGAGTTAGGCGTCGTGCCAGAGCCTGAACCACCTTGAGAGGGAGATAAAGTTGGATCGGTAGTGCTGCTGCCAGGAGCAGTAGGATCAGTACTGCTGCCAGGGTTAGCAGGGTTGCCACCAGGAGGCGGGGCAATTTCAGTAGAACCGCTGCCAGGGATGCCTGTGGTGCCAGGATCAGCGGGCGCTGTACCTGGTACAGCTGTGCCGCCTGGGTTGCTGTCAGGAGCACCTGTTGTACCGCCTGATGGAGTCGTTTGAGTATCGCCTGCACCACCAGGTAGGGTCTGTTGTTGACTTCCACTACCGGGGACGCTAGGGTTGCCACCAGGAGGCGGGGTAACGTCAATGCTGCCGTCAGGGTTGCCTGTGGTGCCAGTATCAGCTGGTCCTTTGCCTGGTATAGCTGTGCTGCCAGGAACGGTGCCATCAGCAGGTTGCTTTTGTGTTTCAGAACTGCTACCGGAAGAGCTTGGTGTAGATGCTGCTTCACCTTGACAACGGGAGTTAAGCGGGAAATCCGTGCAAAACTTTTTTTTGTCTACCCTTGGTGAAAGTTTGACTTCTCCGGGTGAGCGAGTGGATTCACCACCTGGTTGACCACCTGATTGAGCAGTCTCGAATTTGCTTGACTCGGCAAGAGCAACGTTGCTGGTTAAAGCCAGAGTCAAGGCTGTACCGATAAGGGTTAGATATTTTCCGTTCATATTACTTAACCTCCACACCTCAACGGAATACTTCCGCTTATTAAACCAAAACATTAGCTTCTAGAAAATCATCCTAAATGAAGATCTGTATTTTTGCTTTAAAATGTGCTTATGTGTTAAAACGGGAAATTTTATCTGTTTTATTTATCGAGTGCTAGTTAATAGAAATACAAAATGAAAAGTAGCAAGTTTACATTTCTTAAATAGATGAAACAAAGACTAGACAAAGGCTACAAGGAAAGAAGACAAAATCCTAGCAATATATAAAGATGTGACAAAATTAACAACATAAGTCAAATTATATATATATCTTAGTGTCAAATTGAATCGGGAACAATTCGGTGCAGCCAACGTCCTCATAGGCTTATGAGTACAATGGTCGAATACAAGCAGCGAGATTATAGTGCCTCCGATTCCTTACCAATAAACGTGGTGTGAATAGCCGATGAGTTCCCCCAACCGCCTCAAAAGCCACAAACTTTGCTTGGTCAGATAACTCAAGCAGTACAAACAATTCAAGCTAGAGTCGATTTTTCCAAACTGGCGCTCAAACCAAATGCCAAAGTACCAGAACTTTGGGTGCAGGATGCGGGGGCGGATAAGGCGGAGGTGTATCCGTTGTTGGGCGATCGCTACATAATCGGTCGCAGTTCCAAATCCTGCGATATTGTTGTCCGCAACCCAGTTGTTAGCCAAATTCATTTGTCTTTAGCGCGGGATTCTAGTCAAAGACAACCGATTTTTGTCATTAAAGATGAAAACTCTACAAATGGCATTTATCGGGGTAAGCGTCGGATCACTTCTTTGGAATTGCGTCATGGCGATATTCTCACCCTCGGACCTCCAGAACTCGCCGCCTCAGTCAGACTGCAATATGTCGATCCACCGCCTTGGTATGTAACAGCAGGAACTTGGGCTGGTTACGGTGTCGGTGGACTCACAACTCTGATGGCGCTCGTCATTGGCGTGGAATGGCTCAAATTTGATGTCAAACCCCTACCCGGACCAACGCAAGCACCCGTGGTAATTTATGCTCGTGATGCCACCACGAAGTTACGCGAACCTCGGACGACTGCTCATATAGATATGAAGCGGTTGCAGGAGTTTGGTCCTTACTTGCCAACGGCAGTCGTTGCCTCAGAAGATAGTCGTTATTACTGGCACTTTGGAGTTGACCCCTTGGGGATTTTGCGAGCCGTGTTCATTAACACGCAAAGTGGTGACGTCCAACAAGGGGCGAGTACAGTCACCCAGCAAGTTGCGAGGAGTTTGTTCCGCGATTATGTAGGCAGGCAAGACTCGCTTGGTCGCAAATTCCGAGAAGCGATGGTTGCCCTGAAATTAGAAACGTTTTACAGCAAAGATGACATCTTGCTGACTTATTTAAATCGGGTTTTCTTAGGAGCTGATACTTCAGGGTTTGAAGATGCTGCTCGCTATTACTTTGACAAGTCAGCAAAAGAATTGACACTGTCTGAAGCTGCAACATTAGTGGCAATTTTACCTGCTCCCAACGGCTTCGATTATTGTACACGAGGAGATAGCCAAAATAACCTCAGAACGATTGAATACCGCAATCGCGTACTGAAGCGGATGCTGGAAATGGGCAAAATCAAACAAGATGAGTATAACCGCTCTAGGCGATCGCCCATCGAAATTAGCCCCAAAGTCTGCGAACGGCAAGCAAAAACAATTGCTCCTTATTTTTATAGTTATGTCTTCCAAGAACTAGAAAAGATTCTGGGAAAGGAACTGGCAACAGAAGGGAACTTTATCATTGAAACCCAACTCGATCCAGCCATTCAAGCACAAGCAGAAGTAGCATTGCGTAATCATGTCCGCACTGGTAAGTCATCTTTTAATTTTTCCCAAGGAGCGATGCTTACCCTAGATTCGAGCAATGGAGCAATCCTGGCAATGGTAGGAGGCACCGATTATAGAACAAGCCAGTTCAATCGTGCTGTTCAGGCAAAAAGACAACCAGGTTCCACCTTCAAAATTTTTGCTTACGCAGCTGCTCTCGAGCAAGGAATTTCACCGGAAAAGTCTTATTCCTGTGCCCCTTATCGTTGGCAAGGCTTTACCTACAAACCTTGTCGTACTGGCGCTGGTAGTTTAGACATTGCCAGGGGGCTTGCCTTATCTGAAAACCCGATTGCTTTGAGGGTTGCTCATGAAGTCGGGCTGGATAAAGTTGTGGGAATGGCGCGACAGTTAGGGGTGAGGTCAAAGCTAGATCCAGTTCCTGGCTTGGTGCTGGGTCAAAGTGTGGTGAATGTTATGGAGATGACCGGTGCATTTGGCGCTATTGGCAATGGCGGTGTATGGAATCGCCCTCATGCAATTAGCCGGATTTTAGATAGCAGTGAGTGCCGTGACCAGAATGACCCTAAAACTTGCCGCGTGATTTACTCTTATGACCAAGACGCAGAGGCTAATAAACGAGTCCTGCCAACGAACATAGCTGATACAATGACTCGATTACTGCGCGGCGTAGTTACAAGCGGTACTGGTCGCAGTGCTGCCATAGGACTAGGGGAAGCAGGAAAAACCGGTACAACAGATAAAAACGTTGACTTATGGTTTATTGGCTTTGTTCCCAGTAAAAGACTGGTCACTGGTATTTGGCTGGGAAACGACAACAATTCCCCCACATCTGGAAGTAGCGCTCAAGCTGCTCAATTATGGGGAAATTATATGGGTAAAATTACGCGGTAAGTGAAGGGGATTGGGGATTAGGGACTGGGGATTAGGTAAGACGCGAAAAATTATGTCCGGGGAAACATTGCCCCTTTCAAAGAAAGGAAATTTTTCCCCAACAACCGTCGCCAGTCCCCAAACACTTACAAAGCGCCGATTCATGAGGCAGTACTGCAGGAGGGTCTGCCGACCTAGGGTTCTGGCGTTGCATCACCAATTCATTACTATTGTGGTGTGGGCATTCTGGGCGCGACTTGGTAAAAAGTAAAAAGAAAAAAGTAAGGAATTCTTTTAGCTTTTTACTTTTCCCTTTTGCCTTTTTAACGATATCCCCGCCAAGGTATAACCTCTAGCGTGCCGTTCGGCTTGAATACCACTTGGTAGTGTGCCAGAGGTTCTTTGTTATTTGCAGGGGCTAGATATGAACCGTAGACATCTTGGAACATCTTAGGAAGAGGTGTTCCCCGAAAATAGTCAACGGCACCTTGGTTAAGTGGTTCATAGTCAGCGATGACGCCATCTTTGTTGACCGCCACTCGATATTTCAAATCTCGCGCAAAAGAAGGAGAAGTAGTCCAATTTTGGCGGATGGTATTATATAGTTTCTGGTTTAAATCCTTAACTGCGTTAGGGTCTGTGATTTTTGTCCCGACAACATCTGGTGTTTTAGGGTATCCTCGCCAAGGGCTAACCTGTAGCACCCCTGTGTTCGTAAAGACGACTTTAAATTGGGCGATAGGCGCTTGCGGCGCTGTGTTTTGGGCGATCGCTTCATTAGTTCCCGAAGCAGGATTTGCCGGGTTCTGAAGTAGACTTGGTAAGGGAGTTTTCTCCACTGCATCATTCGTCCCTTTATCTACCGCTTTATATCCAACAATCGCACCATCCGGAGCCACACCCAAGCGAAAGACCAAATCCTGATTCAATCCTGAGCGCTCAACCCACTTTGGATTAATTTGGTTATAAACTTCGCGGTTCAATGCACGCAGTTGAGATGCATCAGTAATTTCAGGAACTGTATTTAAAAGGGCTTCGAAATCCCTTACAACAGGCGCTGCTCCGGGTGTGGGAGTTGGTGCAACTGAGGCAGATGTCGTAGGGGTAAGAATGGAATTTGCCGTAGTTGGGGCAGTTGCTGTGGGCGTCAATGTGGCATTTGCGCCCATCTGTTCATTAGGAGTCGGTGTGGGGGTAAGTGCAGGCGTTGCCGGACTATTGACATTGGTGGTTGTATTTGCATCGTTCTGTGCCTGTGGTTGAGGCGGACGCACTTGCGGGACTGGAATCATGGTAAAAGCAACGGCGGCGGCGGCCAAACTCGTCACTCCCACACTCGCTGGCACCGCCTGCTTGACTAACGCCTGATTGACACCGCCATGACGTCTGGCAACTGGTTGTAATTGCAGTGTTAACTCTGGTAAAGTTTGGCTATCTGCAAAAAATTGGTCTATTGCTTCCACCAAATCGAACAGCTGCACTGTGTTCAAATCAAGTTGTATCGGCTGCTTTCCATTATTGGGGTTAGACCCGACTGAGTGTGATGCAGTATCTGAATGTATAATCACCCTGTGTCGGTTGCTGTCGATTTTCTGGAAGTGCACTAACTCGGACTCAAAGTTGTGCGCTTGAGGGTGTGGCACAGTACTCAAAAATTCTTGGGCATACGCACTCACTGCTCTTACCAAACTTTCAAAAAATTCTCGCCCTCCTACCACTGGTTTACTATTGCCAGATAAATAGCATTCTGCATTTACCAATATGGATAACTCTGGGCGCAGTTCCTGAAAATGTGCCGCCCTTGAGGCATCACTTAAACCCTCCAACAGTAGTGTGCAATTAGGTAAACTATACTTACGTTGAATATTCATTCCACTTCACCGTCAAAAAGACTAATCCAGAACCGCTGCATTCCAGCTGTGCCGGTACAGAATAGTAATTGTCCCAACAAACTTATAGCTAGCTCATCTAATTTTTCATCAGAATTTAATGCCAATACACCACCAGAACGCCGGAGATTCATTCGGCTCTTAAAATG
Source organism: Scytonema sp. PRP1 (assembly GCF_036697665.2). Taxonomy (NCBI): domain Bacteria; kingdom Bacillati; phylum Cyanobacteriota; class Cyanophyceae; order Nostocales; family Scytonemataceae; genus Scytonema; species Scytonema sp. PRP1. The sequence goes on from NZ_JBAHYJ020000016.1 coordinate 103,879, forward strand.
AGTTCTAAACCGTTCTAGATAGTTAGATAGACGCAAATTCTGTTCCAAAGGAATCTGTTTTTCAACCATTTGTTGATATATCATTAGCAATTGGCGAATAACAACTGTTAACCGCCGCGCGATGTAGCAAGCAATGACCACTAAGGCTTTTGCTTCCATGATAGACAGCGGGCGGCGCAGGTGTGCTCGTCGTATGGGGTTAGTGCTACGCATTCGCCATAAATTTACTCGATCTTTAACAATTCCTTTAAGATCTAACTCTTCAGCAAATGACAACATCGCTTCAGAGCCACCAAGCTCTAATGCTTCAATTGCCAGTAAAATGAGGTCAATTTGCAACCGGGCTTTAGGGGGACATCCCTGTCCCTCAATCGCCGGTTCGGGTAAAGAGTCCAGAATCATCGGCAAAGACTGGGGGGTTGGACTGTTAAATTGCGTGACACTAGCAGAAACATTCATTATAAATACCTTATACGGCTGCAACAAACTAAGTAAAACTAATTTAAAATAGACAACCAGTCAAGAATGAGACTGACGGCATGATCGGCAAGTCTGGCTGATATATACATTACTTACTCTTCCAAGACGATTGTTTCCGTATTGCCTTGAATCAAAGTTTTTAAAGCATCATTTCTCTGAACCTCAGTCGTTAGTATCATTACATCGTTGGCTTGTAGATTTGCTCTCATTGTCAACGGATAACGTTTATTGAGGGCTAATACCAAGCGTATGACATTTTAGTGTACGATTTTTCCGGGAAGGTGCGCCTTGTTTAACCAGGAGCTTGCAATCGGGCGAATAGGGTTGTAGCTTGTACTGCACAGTACTAAAACTTTTTTCTATTTTATGGATTTGAAGTCTCTGATTCGTGACATTCCAGATTTTCCTAAACCGGGAATTTTATTCCGCGATATCACTACGCTGCTGCGCGATCCAGAGGGACTGCGCTACACGATTGACCTGTTTGCACAAAAAATAGAAGCTACTGGACTGAGACCAGAGTTTGTGGTGGGAATAGAGTCACGGGGCTTTATTGTTGGCGCACCGCTTGCTTGTCTATTAGGAGCTGGTTTTATTCCTGTCCGTAAACCTGGTAAGTTACCAGCAGCAGTTCACTCAATTGAGTACGCACTAGAGTACGGTACTGATCGTTTGGAAATTCACCAAGACGCTTTGCACCCAGGTAGCCGAGTTTTAATTGTAGACGACTTGATAGCTACAGGTGGAACTGCCGGTGCAACCGCAAAGCTAGTCCAAAAAATTGGCTGCAAACTTGAGGGTTTTGGGTTTATCATCGAGCTACGGGATTTACAAGGGCGGAAACATCTGCCAGATGTGCCCATCGTCGCGCTTTTAGAATACTAGTCAATAGTCATTAGTCATTTGGCTAAGGACGAATGACTAATGACAAAGGACACACAAATGACTACTACACGAATTTCCTTGGATGCAGGTCGTGATTGGCTTTTAAAGTTAGTTACAAGTGAGACTTTTATTTATGTGATGAAACGGCTGTTGCAGGCGCTGTTGACTTTGTTGTTGGCGTCGGCGTTGTCGTTTGTGATTATTCAACTTGCTCCAGGGGATTATGTAGATACGTTACGGCAAAACCCCAAGATTTCTCCAGAAAGAATTGAGGAACTCAGACGACAGTTTGGTCTGGATAAGTCTTGGCTTGAGCAATTTGGACTTTGGCTGTGGCGAATTCTCACTCAGGGGGACTTTGGCACCAGTTTTGTTTACCAACGATCGGTGTCGTCGCTGTTGTGGGAACGGGTACCCGCAACTTTGTTGTTGGCAGTGTCTTCTCTAATTGTAACGTGGGCGATCGCCATCCCCTTGGGCATAGTCGCGGCTGTGAAACAAAACCAGTGGGTTGACCGCGTTTTGCAGGTAATTAGTTACGCAGGACAAGGCTTTCCCAGTTTTATCACTGCCTTATTGCTGCTCATTTTGGCTCAAAACCTCTCGCCCCTCGTCCCAGTGGGTGATATGACCAGCATCAATCATGCCGAACTCAACTGGTTTGGTAAAATCCTCGATATTGGCTGGCACATGATTCTACCGACTATTGCTTTGAGTGTCACGAGCTTTGCTGGCTTACAGCGCATCACTCGGGGAGAATTATTGGATGTGCTGCGCCAAGATTATATCCAAACAGCTCGTGCTAAAGGGCTGCCCGAAAACCGTGTTATTTATGTTCATGCTCTGCGCAATGCAATCAACCCCTTGATGACTTTGTTAGGTTTCGAGTTAGCAGGTTTATTGGGTGGTGCGTTTATTGCAGAATTTTTCTTCAACTGGCCCGGTTTAGGGAGATTGACTTTACAAGCGGTGCAGGCTCAAGATTTGTATTTAGTGATGGCAAGTTTGGTCATCAGCGCCGTACTGCTCAGTGTTGGTAATTTGATAGCAGACTTGTTGCTTAAGGCGAGTGATCCTCGCATTCGCTTAGAAAATCTTAATTAACGAACTAGATGCAAGGGACGGCGCACTCCTGTTGACCGTCCTTTGTCATTTGTACCAAACCAATAACTAATGACTCATGATTAATAACTATGTTTTCCGAAGTTTATTATCTGGTGCGGTCAAAAGCTGATGGTCGTTATCTCGCGGCTCTTCCCAACCGGGAGGCTTTGGGTTATTTATTATTGTTTCGCGAAAACTTTGATGCCCTCAGCTACCTCAACACTCATGCTGCATCTGTAGCAAATCGCTTTTCTATAGAATCTGTTCCAGGTTCTCAAATAGGAGGTTTGCTCAAACGCTGGGGTTTTAGTGGGGTGGGTATTGTTTCTGACCCGTTATTACCAAAAATAGAATTTTTATCACACTCATGACTCACAGTTCGCTCCTCTATGATCTGAGCGGCGTTTGATCCAGTCGGTAACGCTACCTTCTTACTTGGCGGAGGCCTCGGCAACGACCTCCTTACCCGATAACTTGCAGTAGGAACTCATTCACTGCGTCGCACGTTTTGGTGCCATTGACTGAGCAACTTGAAGCGCTTGATCTAGAATTTTAGAGGCTTTGTCTTTATTTGAGGAGCCGAATAGAGAATTATAGTTATTGGTAAGCACAAAAAGGATTTTTTCAATAAATCCTTTCTTTTCTCGTTCTCTTGCCACATATTGTTCTGCGATCGCCGTCAGGGTTAGAAGCTGCTTCCTTTGGGTACGCGCAATCGCCCTCCGCAACAACCTCGTTTCTCAATCCTTGTTTGTAAGTGATATGTTTTCCATGAACTACCAGCCCTTACTTCGTTGAAGGACTGGTTTCTACATCCAGTCCGGTAAGGGTAGATTTTTGACGTTTCACACGACCTAGTTGCTTCATACTTCCCGCAGACTTTCGTTTACGAGTGCCTGAAGTAGAGCCAGAATCATCTACGTCTAAGAGGCTAGTTCCTAACCCCTGTAGATTGTTGAAATGCCAAAGCAACATTACTTCTGCGGATGCGATATCACGCTGTTGAGTATATCCGCAGTTATTGCAAACGTGAGTTCTTTGGGCTAAACTCTTCTTTTCTTGATGTCCACATTTAGGGCAAGTTTGAGATGGTTTCACTTTACGAGTAGGAACCTCAACAAACAAGCCGCCAATATCTGATAATTTAGCTTTTAGAGATTCTTTTATCATCCCCATTCCAACATCAAGAATCGATTTATTTAGACCAGATTTTTGCTTTTTACGCTTGCCTTTTTTAGCTTTGGCACTCATTTTTTGAACTTCTAGTTTTTCAGTTACTACCGTGCTGTTACTGCTAATTATCCGTGTCGTTTCCTGGTGGACAAAATTCTGTCTTTGGTTAGCAACTTTACGATTTAACTTACTAACCAGTTTTTGAAATTTTTTCCATCTTCTAGAAGCTTTTACTTTCTTTTTGAAATTTGGTGAACGTTTACGACGCTTCCTTTTACTCAAATGTTTGATTGTTTGTTCCGCTTGTCTCAAAAAGCGAGGTGCAGGAACTAAACCATTTTC
>NZ_JBAHYJ020000024.1:0-103022 GCF_036697665.2 Scytonema sp. PRP1
GCATCTATCCGCAATAGTGGGAATTTTGAGCATTCTGGTACTGCCATCTTTTTTAGGGATAGGTATACTGCGTAACTTTTGGTGTTTCCAATTGTTACTTGATGCTCTTAGCAGTTCTTCAAGCTGAAAGCGCTCTTCAAATGTAAAGGACTTTTTGCCATCGATACCTGCTGTTTTCTTTCCAGCATTTAGCTGTGTTACTTGACGAATAGCCAGTAATCTAGCCGCTTTAGATTTCAGAATAAGTTTTTGCAAAGACAAAGCTTTGCGCTTGTCACCTGCTCGAACTGCTTTGAACACTCTCTTTGTAGGCGGAATAAATTGCGTCGAAATTTCTTCCACGGTAAATTCTTCCAAGATTCACTAGCCGTTGACTGTGCCTAATCATGCTCTGCTCCCGGACAGTGTTTTCTGAATACCTTGCGAAAATTACTTCGCATCCTACCCGACTCAAAGGATTTCCGTATCTCGTCTTACCTACCTGGGATTCGACCTCCCCAAGACTCTTAATTCGTTTTTATTCGTTCCCTCAGATGATTGATTGTTCCATTAGGTAGTGCCAATTTAACCATCAAATCCCCTAGATTCTTGCTGCTATCATTCGGAAATGCAGCGGGGATAGACTCTGATAAAGTCGGGTTTTAGGGTTATGTCCTGCTTATTATTAGGTTACTTTTCTAGGCTTCTGTTTTACCGTAGGAACTCCCCGTTAGCACCAGTGTCCGCCCATAACAGTCGTCTGATTGCGCCCTGTTCCCAGCTTCAGCCTCCGAAATTCCGAGTTCGGTCACTGTGGGCAGATAAGGAGTCACGCCTGAATCTTGCTGGTAGAATTTTCACCTTCATCCTTCTGAGAGTTCAACCATTGCTGGTTGGTTAAGCTATTTACGGACTGATTACCGTGATTCACTTAACAACGAATCGCACTTGAATCATAATTTGGTTCTTGGCAACTTTTGGTGATCTCGCTTGGGGGAAAGGCAGAAGGCAGAGGGCAGAGGGCAGAAGGAGCGCAACAAAGAAACCGAGCTGTTTTTAGCTTTGTCTAACCAAGCATCGAGCTCTCTAGGCAGGCGTTGACGCACAAGAAATGCAAACTGTTGAGCTAGTTCAATAGCTGACTCCAAATCAGAATGGGCTGTTTGTAGTCGAGCGATTGCTTCACGCTCCGACCGGCTCTGTTAGTTCCGGTCGTTGCAAGACTAAAGCAGTGACGCGACTGGGGGTGAGAGGACGATGGGAACAAGAGCTTACCCTGGGGGAAGTGTTTTTTCTTGAACCTTTTACTGGTTCAAATCCGGGCAAGGTCCTAGTTGCCGAGTGAAGCGATTGACCGTGGCATAACTACCGATATAGCCGCAGGCGCGAATTTCCTCAAACAGTTCTTGGGTGTTGTAGTGGCCGCTATTCCAGCGACTGAGGAGGTAATCATGATAAGGGTTGAGAAGACTGAGACCTTGGTCGCTACGGAAAGCGACGTTCGGTAAAAGTTGAGCTACGCAAGTAATTAGATACGGTATTTTTAGCAACTCCCAGTTCTTGAGCGATTGCTTGCACTGATAAGCCAACAGACCGTAAGCTCCAAACTTGCTCATGGATGTCCCTGCGTCTGTCCCGCGCCTTGGCGGATTGGACTTTTCTTTTTAAAGATGTGTTTTGGGGAAACCTTGGCACAACTGGGCAGGGATTCGCCTCAGCAATTAGGGAAAGGTTGTGTGCTGTTTCCACTTCTTTTAGCACTTTAGTATCAGTATTAAAGACTTGTTTTTCCACTTCTTTTAGTGCTTTGGCGTGAGTACCAAATACTTGCTCAAGCGTTTGAGATAAGTTTTGCAATAGATGAAAGCGGTCTGCAACGTGAATGGCTTCTGGCGCGCCTTGGCGAATACCACTTTCATAAGTTTTTGACCGATCTCGTGAGACGACTTTGACACCGGGATGAGCTTTTAACCATTCTGCCAAGGTTTCAGCCTTTGCATCTTTGAGTAGAGCAATTGGTCGGCTGCGTTCCAGGTCAATTAGTGCTGTGCCGTAAGTCTTACATTTACGCGCAGCAGAAGTCATCTACCCCAAGAGTATGTGGCGTTACGATTGGTGGCAGTGGGATTGAGCGGACTAAATTTAATAGTGTGTTGCGAGAAACTTTTATCCCCAATTGCTCCGAGAGCCTTCCCCCTGCTGCACCACCATTCGCTAAACCAATCGCACTTAGTCGTTGAGCTAAACGCAGAGTCCTTCGCGCCCAAGGTGCAGTTACATTGGTCAGCCTTTCGGTGAAAATGCGCCGTTTACATAAAGTGTTAATGCAAAAAAACTTCCGCACCCTTAACTGTAAAGTAATACTGTAATCAGCCCAGGGTAAGTCTGCTAAGAAGCGTTCATAGCGACTATGAATTTTATGAGTTGGTTGGTTACAAACTGGACAATTAACTACTCTACTGATGGCGCAAACAATCAACCAAATCTTCGTCTTTATCTCGTCAAGTTGGCAATTCTCAAGTTTCAGATTGGTTGAATCTGGTAATAGGTGAGTTAGCACCGACATAGGGCAAGCTTCGGCTTATTCCTCAAATGTTTGATGGAGTCAAGTTTGAAGTATCTCAATTATATCTTTCTTCCTTCTGCCTTCTGCCCTCTGCCCTCTGCCCTCTGCCTTCCCCCAACCTAGATCACCAAAAGTTGCCAAGAACCCATAAAATGGTTAATGCTTTCTGAAGCATATTGTGAGTTGAAAGTTTATTTTATGATTCAAATCACAGCCCTGGGCAAATCTCGCATTACACTCACGTGATCGCAGTCATAAGACAATTGTAGTGCTATATACTGCATCCGAGGGCGTGCAGTGTCAAAACTATTTTCAATAAAATAAAGTTATTGAGAAAGTAGGCAATGTAAAAATGACCCTACTAAACATACCTTGTTTCAAAACTGGGACTTCACCGTAGGGCAATTCCTTTAGGGAGAGGGTGCGACCGAGCGCAAATCCAGCTACAGAGTGGGTTCTGGGCGAAGTTCAGTCATGTTTACCCAAGTCATGATATCTAGGAATAAGGTAGGAAAATACTCCGAGTATAGTACGGCTTAACTTTTACCTTACTCTTCCCCTGTTGAATGATATTTCAACTAAAATAATAAACTTAAATATACATTTAGTTGTTAATTACCTTATTTTTGGAGAGTGGAGTAATAACTGAGTAAGAGTTGGATAAGAGTAGGGTATGGCACAACTCTCATCAGTAGGTTATTGTAGTGTTAATTACAAATAAATTGCTGAGAATCCCCATTTTATTAAGATTTATGCCAAGAAAGAAAGATTTAGAGTCATCGGTGATGCTGACGGTGATAAGGAAAAAGTCAACACTTGAAGGTAAGGTGCTGGAGTATATCAAGGAGAGTGAAGAGGGAGGGAGCGATTTGGCAATGGCAGCTATCATGCCGCGATATAAACCGTATTACTTACGTAAAGCTGGCGTGCGGGGAGAAGAACTACACTCCTGCGTTTTGGATGCGATCGCGGATTTAGAAGCCGAGATAGTCAAGTTAAAACGGGCATTTGGAATGGAGGGACTTGCCCAAGTAGTGCTAGTTCAACCTTATAATGGAGTTCCTTCAATGGGTGCAACTCTTACAACTGCTAACTTGGTTCCTCCAAAAGAGTCTTTTTTTGGTTTGAGTGAACCTGCTTCCGTTGAATCTGCTGCAGCAACTGAAGTGTCGGTGTCAGCAGACTTGGATGAAGGGGAAGCTTCAGACGATGATGACGATTTTTTTGATGACGATGAGGATGACCTAATTGCCAAAGCAGATATAGAAGTTGATGCGGGGTTTCGTTTAGAATGAGAAAACTCTGTCTAAACTCATTCACAATTCCCAATCCAGCGTAAAAGTTTCCTCACCATCTTCTGATTCAACTTGGGGGTCATTTGAGGTATAAGTTGAATCATCAACAGTGGGCTGATTTTGTTGTATGGGGGTTGTATGGGTGTTAACTACTGTAGACTGTACTGGTAATACACCCTGCTTAAACGCAAAGTAGCAATCAACAATAAAGTAAAGCGTCTCAAGATAACTTTTACCTAATCGTTGCGATTCTGCAAATATACGCTCGCGGTAGCTATCTTTGATTCGGACTTTTTCTGGAGTTTTATCTTGCTGAGAAATCATGTTAAATTGGTGCTTCACTGTTCACTGTTGACGGTTGACTGTTAACTGTTAACCGTCATTACAATTGCTTTAGCCATTTGCAATAGTCCATATGAATTAGCCTCTACCGGATTTTCTAGAATTTCAAACCCATTTTGTATAAGCAGTTTTTTAAACCCAGGAAGCAAGCAACCACCACCAATAGCCCAAATCTCATCGCCTTGGTGTTTGGCATCAAGGGCAAGATTAACAGGTTTTTTCAGATAGCTTTCATACCAATCTTTCAGACAAGTGGTGTATACTTCTTTGATATCAATATCACGGCTGTATTTGGTATGTCCCATTTCAAGGCAAAAGCGAATTTTCGATAAGTCCCCAAGCTTACCACCGTTGAGATGTTTCATCTTCTTAGCAATCTCACCGATGAGAACTTCCACTCCAGCAGCGTAGGGGGTATGTACTTCTCTTTTACCTTGATTGTAACGAGAATAAAGTGTTGTACCATTCCCAAAATCTACGACAGTTAACTTTTTGGGCAGCTTTCTACCAAATAAAGCACCCATACCTTCAGGTACGACTTTGAGAACTTCTACTTTAACATCAGATAGCTTGCCAGCGAGCATTGGTTGATATTCACCATTGAGTACTTTGACACAATTCTGAGTGAAAGCAACATCATGTAAACTGACAACTAGCTTTAAGTGCCAAACCTTACGATATGGCAAATGAGCGAATGCACCCAATAAAGTGATAAGGGCATTGTTGACTTTATTGATATTATTATCTGTATTACGCTCAAAATAATACCCAGTGCGGAAAGCCGACTCACCAACAGTGTAGGCATTACCATTAAAAACCACCCGACCGGGTACATCTTCCATTTCTTCTCGTGAGATGTAACTTGGAATTCTAACGACATCAAAACCATCGACTAACAGTTTGACGCTACCATAGCCATTATCAAAACCCGCACAAAAAATCTTTTGATTCGCGTGAATGTTCTTAGAACTCATAGGGGTCAAGTGGGGTATAAAGCCTCAATAAGTTTAATATACCCAAGAGAACCCCATATACATCCCTTGTAGGAGTTAATTTTACCGAAAAAGTTTTGAAAAATTTTTGGGGTATTTATAGCCCCTATTTATACCCCATTAAAAATTAAAATATCGTCGGTTAAAGAATCTCATAATTCGTGATTGTAAAATTTTTTCTAAAACAGCGTAATGCTGTTGTAAAGAAGGCTTTTTTCTATACCAAGATAATACTGGCAACGGTTAAATTGTAAGCAATAGTAGAGATTAATTTAAACCTTTATATATGTCTAAGACCAAGGGGAAACCAGATTTAAAAAAGATAGTCATCACGATAGACATGGGTGCAAGTAAAACCAAGGCTATTGTGCAAGAGTACCCTGAAGGAAAGCCTGTGGTCTTACTTTTAGATTCAGAAGTAGCTGATGTTGCTAAGGCTTCGGTTGAAAGTGTTGAAGCAGAAGGTAACCCCTCTTCTCGTGCTTGGGTAGGAATAGGTGGTGAGTATTGCGCTTTAGGAGAACTTGCCCGCCGTCGTTTCGGGGGTATATCGCAACTAAAAGAACTTAAATACGAGCTAGCAGTCCCCAAGATATGCGGTGCAATCTGGCTAGCGAAGGAGAAGTTGAACTTTGATAACGATGTTGCAGCTTACTTGAGTATCCTGCTGCCGCCGGGGGAGGTGCAAGACTCCGAACAGTTACAAGTTCGCTTGAAGGATGCATTTCGAGGGTTTGATACGCCAGCGGGTAAGATGCGAGTGAAAATGCTTCGTTATGATGCAGCTTCTGAGGGTAGTGGGGTATTTTTCCACCGCAGGAGGGTGCTTGACGAGAATATGCCTGCTTCGATGTACGTGATGCTTGGTTATCGCAACGCGAGTATTTTCACTGTTCAAGGTGGCATTCCGAGTGCGGGAATAACTAGTAATTTCGGTATGTCTTGGCTGGTAAACAATTTCACTTCTAAGGTATCGGGACTAAGCCCTGATAATCCCAATATTGTCGAGGTGTTGGTAGAAGCTGGGGTTAGTTGTGACCCCCAGGTGCTTCAAAAACTCTCGCGCAAGCGCAAACGCGAGGAGGTTCAAATTGATGGCGAGTTGATGTCTAAGGCTTTATTGCTTGCCAGAGATGAGTATTGGCGTGTGATTGTGAGGTGGTTGCGCTCAAAAATGGATGAAGATATCGAGGAACTGGTCTTTTGTGGAGGGACTGCTGATTACATTCGCCCAGAAATAGACGCTTACTTCCAAAAAGAGGGGATTAACGTATCCTGGCACGCCGACATTTTTATCCCTGATGAGATATCTTCTGGCATGGGTAATCGAATGGTGGATGTCTACGCGTTGCACCAGCATATAATTATTCAGTTTGATAAACTGACTGGTTATGCGCGCTCTGAAGTAGTGGTTTTAGCTGAATCTTCTGGAGTTAGTGCAGGTGATAGTACAACTACAACCATAGACGACCCTTTTTCTAAATTTGATTTTACGCCTGTTTCCCGCCCCAATGTTTTTATAAGAGTTAACGAAAATGCTTGAATTATTGTAGATGTAGAGTAGTGGGTTAAAAAAAATCAGCTAGAACATGGCTGTGCGGAACAGTTGCGCTCTAGCTGAATCTTGTTTAGTTGGAAATATTGTCAGTGGTTTCGGTGGAGTTATCAGTTACAGTGGGAGCATCCATCTCGGCATATTTCTTCTGCTGTTCTTCACGACGTTTCCAAGACTTGCGGTTGTATACCAACAAGTCTTCCAAACCCATGTTGAACTTTTTTTGTGCGAATATTAACAACTGTTCGATGGTGTAACGGCGGTCTTCGGGACGACCAAAGCATATTTCAAACTGTGCTTTAAACGCTGCCCAGTCGAAATTGTCAGCCCCTAATTGTCGTTGTGATTCGCGTCCGTACAAATCTCGGATGGAGTAGAAAATTGCATTGTACTTCCGCACATCAAATGACTCAACTTTGAATTGCTCCATAGCCGAATCATCGATTACAATAGCTTGGGTTTTAGTAGATTTTAAGCCAGCCATAATTGTCTCCTAGATGAGTTTTTTCGGGAATGCTGGGCGTATGCCCGTGTAAAGAAAAAGAAATCCCACTCAAGACACGAGTGAGATTTCCTTACCATGTAGACTTATTGATTAAGCGTCTGCAGTTTCTTGTTGTTTCCAGCGTTCGCGTTGTTTCCAAGTCCTTTTGTTGACTTCGAGTAGTTCTTTTAGCCCTTTGTTAAAGTGCTTGATAGAATACTCAATCATTTGTTCTACGTTGTACCTGGGATTTTTGATAGTACCGAATGTTGCAACAAACCGAGATTTGAACTCATTCCATTGGGCTTTGTTCCAGTTAATTTGAGACTGCGCTTGGATGGTCTTGCCCCAGGTTTCCTGCAATCCATAGTAGACTGCCTTGAGCTTGCGCTCATTGTAGTCAGCAATCTGGTAAATGCCCATTGCGCTGTCATCAATTAAGCTAACTTTCTTGGTTTTAGTAGCCATAGTTATCTCTTGTACGATAGATATTTCTTAGAGAATTAGCGTAAGCTTTAGTGCTTTTTATCATTGCTCCATACGATTTTTGGAGCAGAATTTTTTCTACGTTAGTAGCAGTTTTTACTTTGGGCAAATTGAGTGAATGGTGAAAAAAAACCGCAAGCGTGTTTAATTGCTTACGGTTTTTATGGATTTGTAGATGTAGATTTAGACGTAATAGTGATTTCCATTCCCAGCTTTCATATTCCCAACTATCAGGGTATCCCCGCTCCTCATCGCTTATATGTGTCTTCCGCTCCGGACGAGCAATATGTTCACTGTTCCAGTACCAACTACCATCAGTTCGACGACAAATCTTGGTTTCTAACCAGTTGTTTGTACGAACGAGAAAACCTCCATCTTTAAACTGGATAGCGCCTTTGAAACAGTTTCACGCATGCGTTAGATAGCCAGATACCAAAAACTTGCGCATTGGAATTGCATAGTCGAAGCGTGCGTGTTAGGTAACTTGTGCAATTCCAATACGTAAGCCTTTGTTGATTGAAGGGTATGGTAATGTTATTTCTCTGTCTTGTTAAACCAATTTTTGGTCAATAAATACTTGTCAACAGGCAATGCAAAAAATCACCCTACGGCTTAGTTCACATACTTGACAATGCCTACTTAACCCATGAGTTAACTTCTAACCATCAAGTTCCTTTTCTAAGCCATTATCTGCCACTAGACTATTCTCCACCGATGAAACTTTATCTATGTTAGATTCTTCTAAAAGCTCTTGAATTTGGGCAAAAAGCTTATTAATTTTTTTTAGCTTTTTCTCATCGTCCCAGATTTTACTCTTTTTGAGTGCTTTGTATATTCTGTCTGTTTTCTCTTTTTCTTCTTGTTTGCGAGATAGTGGCTTTTTCTCATCCTGAGTTTGAAGAATATCTCCTATTTTCTCTTTGATTTCAGACAGTGACAGATTTTCCTCAATCGCTTTATTTAAGAAATCTTGCCGTTTTGAATCATCCTTGAGCCGGGCGATTAATTGTGCCTTAGTGTACTCGATTTTTCCTTGCTCTAATACGGCTTGGATATCTGGAGGAAGTTTGAGCAAGGGAAGGCGGTTAGCAACAAACGACTGCCAGGATATCTTGCCCAATTGTGAGAATATCCTTTGAATAACTTGGGCTTCGTCACTAACCATAACGTTATGGTTAGAATTTCCCTTCGCGTCATTGTTCATCTGATATAGCAGAGAAACCACCATATTTGACTCAACTTCCAACTCAGTAGAAATTAGCGATAATATACCGATAGTTTCCTCAAAAGCGTTGAGTTCTTCCCGTTGGAGGTTTTCTACGAGTCGGATACGAAGTGCTGTTTTCTCGTCACACTCGATAATGCGGACGGGAATATCTATTAGTCCAGCAATTTCACAAGCTTTAAGACGGCGTTCACCAGCCACGAGTTCATGTACTTCACCAACTGGTCGGACAACGATAGGTTCGAGTAAGCCTTCCTGTTTGATACTATCAGCTAGGGATTGAAGTTTTAAGGGGTCGAAATAACGACGAGGCTGGCTGGATGGAAGAGTAATTTCGGCAATGGGTAAAGTGCTTTTAAAATCTGATGAAGGCTGTTCCTCTTCCAAACCAAATAAATTATCGAGTCCGGTTAGTTTTTCGAGTTCGCGTTTTTGGCTCATAGCTGAGTTATATATTTTGTAATTTCTTCCAGTGTGCTAACGGCAGGGTGGTTTTTCTTGTATAGTGCAAGTGGCAGATGTGCCTGGGCGGCATCAGGAAAAGCGGTTGATTTGGGAATGGGATTCGTGATGTGTATACGCTCTCCTACTTGCTTTTTAATCTCTTCCAGTATTCCTGTGTCTTGGAGGTTGCGACTATCGTATTTAGTCGGAATAAAACAAGCGATTTGTACTTTTTTGTGTCCTCCTTTTTTGATCCGAGCGATTGTTTCCAGCAGTTGGTTGGTGCCGAGATAGCACTTATACTGAGTTTCGACTGGAATAACAATATGTGTTGCCGCTACTAAGCTCATAATACTTAGTATTCCAAGAGAAGGCGGACAGTCAATCAAAATATAATCATACTTGTCAAGTACATCTTCTAGCGCGAGTTTGAGCCTTTGTCGGTTGTCAATTGTCAGGTCAGTAAGAATTTTTTGCTCTGCACCTGCTAATTGGATATTTGTTGGTACGAGGTGCATCCCGTGAATGGGTTTTTCCCATATATATAGGGGAGTTTCTTCGGCGATCGCACTATAGACAGTTTGCCCAATTTCAAGTTTTACGGACTCTAAACCCATAAAAGCTGTTAGCGATGCCTGCGGGTCCATATCTACAAGCAGTACCCGGTGTTTTTGGGCAAGGTGATAACCGAGGTTATGTGTAATGGTCGTTTTGGCGGCTCCACCTGACTGGTTGAAACTGGCAATTATTTTGGTTGATGTCATGTTACTAGGGAATTGGGTTCAAAAGTTGGGAATTGGGTTCAAAACTAATTGTCACACGCGCCCGAAAACCCTTACCGTATGAGAGTATTATATTTCCAGGGTATTTATGTGTGACAGTTAAGAACTTAATTGTTTGTGCAAGAGTTAAGAGAAGTGAAAAAATCGCTCGACCGTAAAGAAATGCGCGAAAAGTATTGACAACGACAGAATCAGGGTTTAGTACCGTTGCTAGTAAAAAACTTAATTGTTCGCGTTACATATCATATAAGCTGAAGCGATTTTTTAAACCATATAGCGCGATTTTATCAAACTGTGGTTTTTTATTCTGGCTTTCTGTAAAAAAAATATGCTAATACAAACAATCGAGCTTGTCTGTACTAGCACTATTTTTAACTACTCATCTTAGAAAGGAGGCTTAGAGTCGAATTCTTCATCCGTTGAAGTAATATTATCTTCAAGCAATTCCTTAGCAAATTCGGGTGTTTCAGGTGAATGAGCATTGCTGTCGCGTTGTACTAGTTCGCTGATTGGTTCTGCTGATACAAAGTTTCTGATTACAAGCGTCGCAATCTTTTCCTTGTAGTTTTCTCTTATATCAACCTGCTGGTCAATATACCCTTCCGCCGTACCATGTATGCCTACCCCTTTAGAGTTGATGATGACGGCTGGTGCGCCCTTGGAACGGTAGGGTATCTCATCAGCGACAACTCCCTCTCTTCCCCGGTAATAGAATTCGGCAATTCCGAAAGCAATCAAACTTCCTTCTTTATCGTGGGTTTGATTTACAGACTTAATTCGTACAGTGCTAGTAGCATTAATCATGTTCTTGTAGTTTGTAGATTTAGTAGATGGTTTTTCGCCTACACAGTATTCGTCGTAGGCGAAAAGTACTTTTCTAGAAATTGGCGTTAGCAAAAGCCTGTTCGTTTGGTGCAGAAGTAGATGTAGATTCTTCCTTACGGGGTGAACCTAATAACTCGATCGCGTTAATTGTGATTACGGGTTTTTGGCGCATGGTACCAGAATTTTTATCTGCCCAACGGTCAAACCCAAACTCACCAGTTATTGCAATCTGGGTTCCTTTACGAACGTAGTTATTGATAACTTCTGCGATGTGTCCCCATGCTACAAGGTCAAACCAAAGGGCTTGTTCGCTTCTGTAGGGAGGTCTGACAGCGAGGCTAATACTAGCTTTAACCGCACCGGACTCGAAATACTTTAGCTCCGGGTCTTGTCCGCATCTGCCAATTAGCATGACTTTGTTGATATAGTTCATATCGCAAGAATTGATTTACTTTTTTTCTGACTGCGTTAGCAAAAGTTCCTTCAGGATTTATTACTTGACGAGTTGTTTTTTCTTCAATCACACCCTTTTTACTCCACAGTCATAGGTGGTTATTCTTCGTCCTTGTTTTTCCTAAAATCGTGGTTTTTACCAAGGGATGGAAAGTTACTTTGTGCTATGGTGGTATGGCTATAAGTGATATTTATTTAAGTAATATAAGTAATTATTTATGCCTGAATATCTTCTCCTGAAGCGAGTAAATATTTGTAAGCTGATTCTTCTGGCTTTGATGTGGATACAATCTGATGAGGATAGCCAAAGCCAACTTGCTCCTGACTATTCATCCCCTTTGCGGGTAGAAAATCTGACTTGGTTAGGGGAAACCTACGTAGGAGAGGATGTTGAGCATTTTTGTGACGTTTCTAATACCACTAGGATAGGCGTGTGGGGAGAAATCTTAGAACTGAAGCTGGTAGATTTGGTTACTAATTTACCGACTTGCTTGCATGACGCATCATGGTATGCCCTGTTGGTGATCACAATGATGCTAGTGGACTTGGAACTAGATGGTGTGTACTTACATCCACAAGATAAGTATTTTGCCCGTTCTATTGCGCTTGATAGTTTAGAGCAATTGGGTGGTTCTTACTTAGCGAAAGGTCATCCTTATTTAGACTTTCCTTTATCTTTAGAAGAAGCTAAATTTCTACTACCAGTTGATAGAAAGCAAGAGTTAGAAATCGAGCTAGGAAAGTTTCTTATTAACACTTATGAACATGATTTTGAAGATGATGCACCAGATATTAGCCAGTTTCCCAAAGGTTATTTGAAAGAGGTTTTAAAAGACTTTTTTGCTAATTCTGACTGGCGGAGTGATATTGACACTGAAGCAGTTGTACAACTACAAGAGAAGTACGGGTCAGAGTATTCTCAAGCTGCATATTCCATTCAAACCAAGGATAATGAACGTTGGGGTTATACCCTTGTTTTTCTCAAGCAGTTTCTAGGCTTAGATTCCAGTTTTCTAGACAGCCATAGTGATTTATTCCTTGATGAATCTGAAAAAAGTAATTTCCCTGAATACTTTCGTATCAAGTCTCATTTAGAACGCTGGCAAGACCGAGCAGTTATCTTATCCCGATTGGTACATACCTTGGTTTATTTTTTGCTAGTAGGAGCAAATTATCATCCTAGTCATATTGATGAATTAATGGCTATCCCAGCTTCTTCACGGGCGATATCCAGCTTACAACCTTGCTTAGGGGTAGCTGCTTATCGGAGTGGTTACTATATGGCTGCTTCTGGTATTCCTGAATCAAAAGTCGGTCGAGACTGGCTTTTGGAGAAAGCTTTCCCTAACCTGCGTGATTTTTACCAGTGCGGTCGGTTGAAAGGGAAAAATATTAGTGTTGGTTTAGTATAAATTTTTCATATTTTTACTTGTGAATAAGCTTGAATAACTTCAGTGTCAGAACTTATACCATTTTGAAAAAAGAATGCGACACATGATTGCCTATATAACGGTTCTATCTGTCGCAAACATTTTTTGAATTGGTATTACGTAATTTTTACTACAAAGAGAACGACCTTTCCTTACAGAGAAGAAGAGATCAGAATTTGAACGAAAACTGATTATGAAAATAGTGATAATTGTTCTATCTGGACGATACTTTCGGTTTGAGGTTTTTCTGTAGGCTGTTTGTTGTTTAACGACTTTTTACCCCATCCTTCTTTTGCCGCGTGTTTGACCACCCGGGAGCGGATATCACTGGCTACCGTTTCATAATCGGAGCGGATTTTCTTATACTGAATTGGGTCGGTTCCTATCCTTTGCCAGAGACTATCGTAATTGTAGTTTTTGAAGGGTCTGTGCTTGGTAAGAGCATCATGACTTGCCCAGAGGTAGACATCCGTCCATTCTGGTGAAAGTGGTATCTCGAAAGTGATTGGCATCATGAGAGCCAAAACCTCACTACTTGAAGCCAATTTTCCTATTTCCCCTTTGTCTATCTCTTCTAGCGCTGCGTCCAATCTATCGATAGCGATCGCACACCAAACCCAAGCCGGAATTGACTGTTCCCAGTCGTTCTGCTGAGTTACAATTGGTCCTGCAACGTACTGAACAATTTCAGGACTTGCCCCTGCCAAATTAAGTAAGCTGGCGGTTACAGCTTTATGAATCCCTTGGCTGGTTAATAGCTGAAGTATCTTTCTGGTACTGGGGGTAAGTATTTCACTTGCTTTTTGGCTTTTGCTGTTACAGATAGTTTGCTCAATATCAAAAAGGCTTTGCTGCTGGTTCATATCATTCCTTGTGTAAATAAATACTGCCAGCTAAAAACGCTTTTAGCTGGCAGCAATTGCTGCTAATAGATGTATTTGGCTATGGCAAAAGTAAACTATCCCAAACACTTCTAGGGTTAACGTGGTACAAGAGTTGGTTTCTCGCCTGCGTAAATTTAGCGAGTAGCTGAGTGTTTTGTAACTTTTTCCACCAGTTGTGTTGTAGGTAAGTAAGTAGCCATAACTGCGTCTCGTGATTCCAACTTGAGATGCTGTTACTCAAACTGAGTGCGCTGAGGATATCGCTAGGAGGTGCTTCTAGTTGGCTTACAATTGCTTTTGGTATAGATAACAACATCTTTATGTGAGCGATCCCTCGACCGGGACTGCCTTCACTAATAGCCAGAATTTCTTGTGTTAGTTCAATTTGTTGGTTTTTTATAACAGACACAACCTCCTCATCGGTTAGTCTATGAAAGGGTATTATTTGGCATCTACTTTTAATAGTGGGTAGTAGCTTTTGGGGATGAGATGAAATAACGATGAATGTTCCAGTTTTAGGTTCCTCCAGGGTTTTGAGAAGGGTATTGGCGGCGCTGGGGTGCAGCATATCGCAAGAGTGGATAATTACTACCTTTTGGTTGCTATTAATGGCGCTAGTTGAGAGGAATTCAATGACTTCTCGTATCTGTTCAACCCGGATAGTGGGGATACCTTTTTGTTGAGAGGTGTTTTCACAGAGAAGTTGCCGGGGGGATGTTCCCTCCAGCAAACTTCTGGAGGAAGTCGGTTTGATATGCAAGACGTCTAAATGATTTTCTCCCACAATAGTGTTTGCAAATGCTAGAGCAGTTTTGGTTTTTCCCACTCCTTCAATCTCACTGGTAAATAGGTATGCGGGGGCAATCTTATTATGTTCGATTGCTTCAGTAAGCAGAAGTTTGGCGGTATGTTGTCCGATGATTTCCGTAAATGGATTAGTTTTATTGTTCATACGGTGCAGATTTCGATAATTCTGCTAGTTAAGCTATGAGTTCCAGTTTTGAGCTCGGTTTCGAGTTGTACGAGTGTAGTGAGGCTGTTTTTGAGCTTTTGAACAGCTACATACTTGACCTCATCCTTGAGGTAATGCAATCTTTTGGGGTTTTTCAGTTCGGCGATTTCTGCAATCTTGTTTTCGGCGAGTTTTGCTTCTAATCCAGCTTTAGTTATTAACCAGATGCGGAAAATAGACGTGAGCGTTGCTACTATTTTGAGTGGATGTTCGTTGTTATCCAGTAGTTTGGATATTTGCATTATTGCTAAGTTTGGATGGTTTCTTAACATAGCAATCGTAAGTTCTGAATAGTCAGTGTTATTATTACTAACTAGCTGGGATACTTCTTCAAGCTCTAAGGTTTTTCCATCTGCGTAGATAGCAAGAAGAGCGAATTCGCTCTTCGCTCGTGCGGTGTTGTTGCCAATTGCTTCGACTAAGTAATGAGTTACATCTGGTGTGAGTTTAACTTGATGAGCAGCTGCATACTTCCCTATCAAATTAATTATCCCTTTTTTATCCCAACTGGGAACGAGAGGGAATTCCTCTTGTTGAGCAGATTTTAGAATAGTTTTTACTACTGCCCTACGAGAATCTGGCTTGTTATTACCAGTAATTAAGAGGATGCTATTTGAAGGTATTTGAGAAAGCTGATTATCAAGGTCTAGGTTATCTTCATTTGATAAACTTCCAATCAGATATTCGCTGTCTACATGAACAATTTTGCTACCTTCTCCAAAGGGAAGAGTCATTACCTCAGTAAAAACGTTGGCAGCAATATTTTTCTCGTTACCAGATAATCTGACGTAGTTAAAAGCTTTCCAGTCCGGATAAACATTTTGATTAACCAACTGGTCAATTTTTTGATTGAGCGAGTAGGTATCCTCGCCGTAGTATAGGTATACAGGCATGATAATTTTGATATATTTCTAACTATCAGACGTGAGTAGTAAGTGGTGGTTTGAAAAAATAGAAGAGTTAGTATTAACTCTTCCCACTTGCCTAGTTTTTAGGATGCAGCTTCAAGGCGAATAGTTGTCTAAATCATATACTTTTACAGTTGTGACTTTAACTTTTGATTGATGATTTAAATTTTCTACAGATTTTATCCCATTAAACTTGCGAATTGAATCCTTACCTTCCAAGTAATGCAATACACATGATGGACCTCCCACTTGATATAAAGAAATAGCCGATTCCCACTCATCAAGTGATGCTTTTTTCTCTTGAAGAATTTGGACAATCGCAGAGGGAAGTTTGACTTCTTTATTGGTATCTAGGTTAAGATGGGGGGTGGTTTCAGATAGGAGTTCTTGCTCGCTTTTTGGTAGTTCGCCATACCTAATGTTTATCTGATTTAGCTCTGCTGTAATACCTTGCAGAGGTAGCGTGTGCTGTACAAATTTTTTCTGTTTTTTGGTTTTAACCTTTCGTTTTGGTTTGACTACAACAGGGTTTGTAGGAGTATGTACAGCGTAACATTGGGGAATGTAGAGTGAAAGTTGTCCCCAAAGCTTATAGGATACAGTTTTCTTCTCTGGTTGGTTAATTTTGTACTCAAATTTAGCAGTATGCCTGGGGACGCCACACCTGCGGAGTTTGACCTCAATTTTGTACGATAGACTGCCTTCTATAAGCGTATGGCTGTCAAGAATGACTGCGTTTGTTCTTTCCCACCATTCGACAATTACGATGCGATCGCCGCTTAGTCCTTCAATAATGTTACTCAACCGGGAGTTAGGACGAGAAGCAATAAATTTATTGACCCAGGCTCGCTGTTTTTTGTTAAGCCTGGGCTTACGATATGAGGATTTATTTTTCATTTTATTGCATTTCTATTGATGAATGATACCCCCACCAATCAGTCGCTCAATAATTGATAGGAGTTTGGTTATCTAGAACAGAGATAATTGTCGCTTGTTAGGTTCTAGTATTTCGGGAGCAGCTATTGTGAGAATTTCTTCTCGTTTTTTCTCAATCATGTCTAGATAATACTGATGTGAATATTTCTCATCACTAGTGATATTGGTTAACCCTCTAACACCATAATAGTAAGTGACTACATCACCAGGTTTTCCCAGTTTGAGGAGTTCCTTTTCACCCTCACGAATCCTGCGAGTGATGGCAAGTTTGTCTTTTGGATATTTCCTTGATAAAATCTGAGATTTGACATTCTCGTAATATTCCTCTGCGCCTACTTGGTTTTGGATTAAGTAAGTTAAGTATTCAACAGGAAATTCTTTCTCTAACTTGGAGCGAGAACGGCTTCTCCAACTACCTTTGCGGATAATCTTGCCATCTTCTAGCCATAAGAGATAGTTCTTAGTTCCCCTTTCAGGAATAAACATCGCTTCGGCGATAAACTCTAGTTTGACGCTTATCTTTTTGGGTAATTGAGATTGAAGTGTAGCGTACACTTCTTCTGGTTTAGGGTGAGTAAAGAACACCCCATCAGTATCAACTTCTATAGGAGTTGCGCCAACGCTGTTGATTACCTCAATCATGAACTGTAATATGCGCCTACCATAGGCTGTCACCAAGGCAGCTGCTTCCATATCGTTGAAAGCGAGTTCAGATGTTCCAAAGAACCCAAACTGAGAATTAGCCAGAACTTTGATGGATTCTCTTTTTTCCTTGGCAACAATGTCTCCAGTACTGGCAAGTTGTTCCAACCTCGACTTTTCAGTTACCAAATATTGCAAGATGCTCAGCCCGATTCGCTTTGTATCCTTACGAGAGACAATTCCTTTCGACAATATAGTTCTGGGGTACATGGAACTGATATCGATGTATCCAACCTTTCTATAGAGTCCTGGAATGGAGTCGGCACAACCTCCTTGGAATTTGTACTTGCGATCGGGTTTGGGTTTGTGTCCAGGATAATAATGCTCAAAAATTCTTTCCCACTTTGTGCCGTTACCTGCCAGAGCTAACTGCTGGAGGTTCATGCCCGGTACAATCAATGTTTCATAGTAATAAGAGGGCACAAGCCGGTTGGCTATAAGTTGAGTATCTTCTAGGTCGTAGGTAAGATACTCCTTAATTTTCTGCCATCCCTGATTACCAGAACCAGCTTTCCAGCAAGCGAGAATTTCCTCATAGGGGAGAACTAGTCGCGGTTCTGAGCGCAATCTCATTTCCAGTACCACTTGTTTGAGTGATCGCCCGTTGGTAAGTTCCTTGGCGACAAAATCCCACCTGAGAACGCAGATAAAGATATCTACATGCTGGCAGTTGCGGATGAATACTTCTCGAATCTTCAGTGGTTTACCACGTACCTGGGCAGTTCGGATAATGCGTGTTTTAGATGCAATTCTAAAGGGATGAGGAATGCCATGTAATTCACAGCGGGTGATAATAAACGGTAGGTCAAACTCAGTTCCGTTGTAGGTGTAAATTACATCTAATTTGCTTGCTTCTAGATGTAGGAGAAACTCGAGGAGAATTTTGCTTTCGGCTTTATCCATAAAGATGGTAATTTCCCCTATCTCGCTCATGCAGCCAATTGCATAGATCCGATTTTCTCTTGGGTTTATCCCTGCCGTTTCAATATCGACTACCAGAGTTTTGAGGCTAGAGTATGTCGGAATATTTACCGTGGTATGCCACTCAGGTATTGGGGTAGTATCTGACCAGAATATGTCAAGTTTTTCCTCATCAACGATGATTTTATTACCAGATTTGGTAATAAAATCTCGGTGGTTATAATTCATACTTTACTAAAGTTTACAGAATTACTTACTTTTCTTTGGCATGAATCCTTGTGGTTTAGTAGGGGGTTTTTTTGATGGTAAAAATACCTCAAAAATGATGTCCAGATTATTAGTAAGTGCGAAGATTGAAAGCGGCTGCACTAAGGGTTCTTTTTTCTTCTAATAGTGCGGTCATAATCCTGTACCAGGGTACTGCTGCTAATATTGATGTTGTCGCTGTAAGCAGCCATACTGGAAATTCGCGTACTTTTAATTGATTGTAAGTGTTTTTAAGATTTGAATTGTATTCCACCCAAGCAAAGGCTACTAATTCTTTAAGAAGGTCTTGCCTATCATTACTGTATATGTATTTGCACGCTTCATCTACACATCGCTCATGAGTTTGTTTGTAAGCAATTGTTATTTCTAGCATTTGGATTTTTTCTGCTTCTGCTACTTGCTAAGAGTGAATTCAATTGGTGCTGTATAAATTTTTGGCACAGCTAGAGGCAACTGCTAGAATACAGTCAAGGTGTTTTCTAAGTCGGTCAATTTCAAGCAGACAGTCATTAAAATGCGCTATTCCATTGCTGCATTGAACTGAATTTCCCTTAACTTGTTCTGATAGCTGTCTGGTGGCGAATGGTCCATCGATAGTTAGTGTGCCATTAATGGCTATATCTAAAATTTCGAGAAAACGTTTTTTAAAGAGTGCAAGGGTTTGTTTACGGTCTAATGTTTTAGGACGGGAATAGATAACTCCGCTAATTTCTGATTTATCGGGACATTCATCTCCTACGCCTGGAAAATGTCGTAAGTTCGGTGGCATTTTTTCACCCTTGGCAAGGCATAACTCGCCAAAACATTTGGAGCCGAAGCGGTAATTCATCAATATAGGTATCGAAGTCGGCGATTGCTGCTGGCAATACAAGTCCTGTACGAAAGCTAATTGCTTCAACTGGCATAATTTTCATCAGATACTTCCAGAATGCCAGTTGTTAAATTCTGTTGTGGTCTTGTTTGATATCTTAATTTTGGGCTTCCCAATCAGGGCAGTCTTTATAAAGAAAAACGCCTGAAAACCCTGAAGTAAAAACATGGAAACTTAAAAAGCTTTGATGTTTTTTGTCTTTTCAAGCGGGTATGAAAGCCAGTAAAAGGGCGTTAGCTCTCAGTCAACCCCTTCGCTTAATTCAAAATTCACGCATTATAAATTCAAAATTAGACCAAACGTGACTCAATCAGATAAGATGAGTCATTGGGTTGATATGTTGAGAAGTCACTATAATTGGTGTCTGAAGGACATGGTGAGCCTGGGAACTTGAGCAATCAAGATATTAAGGCAGTGATGTCTTAAGAATCATCGTCGCTTTTAGCGCGGTGAGTGTCAATAAGGTTGGGGCTTACTACACAAGCTAAATATTGCTGTAGATGCAATTTGTGTATTATATTTAATGTGGCTTTTGATAGATAAAAAATCTTTCCCCAAACTTTTTCATTGGGGAAAGTGAGTGTCTTTACAAAGCGGCGAACACTTGAATTAGACGGTTTGTAATTTAGATTTCATCTGAAGCTTTTGTACAAGTTGTACCCAGGCTGGCGCTTTCTTACCTTGGATGGGAGTCAGATTGTTCCAATGCATTTCCAGTTCAGATTGGGATAAATGTGGGAGTTGTTCCTTACCCCAATTGATTGCATCTTGGATTGTTTTCCAATTAGTCCAAGGTTGTTTTGCTCCTTTGATATTGCTTAACTCAATTAGTGTTGCTTCCAACCAAAGTTTAGCTGCCTCCGAGTCACGCATTAACTGTTGTCTTGACATTAACAGGGCAATACTTGCTTGAATCTGGGTTATTTCCCACATTTGAGAAATAGGTACGAGTTCTTCCCAGGTGTCTTTCTCCAGTTGAGTAATTTGTCTATTATCAGGAGCAGTTTTAGCGACTAGCAGGTCTTTGAGAAACCCAGTTAAACTTGAGTATATGACGAACGGGTTCTTGCCATACTCAATTAAGTCCTGGAGAATTTGTAAGTTAGCTGTTACTTCCCCTTTGGCAAGGTTTTCGGTTAGGGTAAGTAGGTCGTGTTCGGGAACGACACCTGATAATTCCCAAACCCAATTTGGTGTTATTTCTTCTACTCCCAAGTTGCTCAATTGATCGAGCAATACAAGACAGTTGCGAAGAAAGCCTCCACAAGACTTGACAATTGCCCAAATACCAGGTGCGTTAATGTTAATGTTTTCGTTCTGGGCAACTTCTGATAAATACTGAACAAGTGTTTCTAGTCCTACTCTCCTAAAATCAAACTTTTGGCAGCGCGAGATGATAGTTTCGGGAACCTTGTGTATTTCAGTTGTGCAGAAGATGAAAACTACATGACGGGGCGGATTTTCAATAGTCTTGAGAAGCGCCTGCCACGATTGGCTGCTTAAGGCATGACATTCATCAATAATGAAAATTTTGAATCTGCTCTCAACTGGTGCAAACTGGGTAGTGGATATTAGCTCGCGCATCAGTTCTACTCCGCTATTGCTTGCCGCATCCAGTTCGGTTACATCGAGGGAGGAGGAAGCTGTAATTCCCTTGCATGAGTTGCACTTTCCGCAGGGTTCAGTTGTCGGCTTTTCGGTTGATTGACAGTTGAGTGATTTGGCGATGATGCGGGCGGTACTAGTTTTGCCCGTGCCTTTGGGACCATTAAACAGGTAAGCGGGTGCAATCTTGTGATGTGCGATCGGGTCGCGACTCCCTCCTGGGAGTATCGCATTTGTGAGGGTGCGGACAATATGCTCTTGTCCGATAACTTCGCTAAGAGTTTGGGGACGATATTTCAGATGTAGTGGTTGGTACATAGGTTTGATGATGAATGGTGGTATTTATGTACTCCCTACCATTGACATTTGGTAGGGAGTTTGGATTTTTAAGCGTTTGCTGCTTCTTTCTTCGGTTGTGATGAGCGTGAGCTTGACTTACCCTTATTGGTAGGCTTAGCTACTGTGGGTGGTGTTTCTACTTGAGGGGTTTCGTTGTCTACAGTTACTACTGTCTCTGTCTCCTTGGTTTCTTTGATTGGCTCTGCTGCGTTGTTTGCCTTAAGGTCGGAAACTTCCTTATCGGGAGGAACCTCTGTTTCAGATTTCATGCTTTCCGTGTCTATCCTTTCAAATCCCTGCTTAATTTCTACTGGCATTACCAGATACAACTGATTAAGCAATCCACCTACTGGGCAGATGATGACTGGATGCGTGGGTTTATTGCACCGCACTACAATTTCATCCGTACTAATGTGCTTTAACCCTTCAAGAACATAGTCGATATTTAATCCAATACCGATGTTTTCTGAATTACTGCTAGTTGACGGTTTCATCAGTACCGAGTCAACCGCATCCCCGATATCAGTTGCTTCGGTGTATAGCGTTGCTTGCGTTGCTTTTAACTTCCAAAGGATTTTGACAATCTTTTGCTTGCGTTCGGCAAGATAACTTACCCGTTTGAGCGCGCTCTCGAATCCCTTCCGCTCTAGTGTAAATTCGTACTCAAATGACCGAGGAATCAAGCTGTTGATTTTCGGGTATTCTCCCTCTAGAAGTCGAGAAGTAACCTTGGTGTTAGGAAGGCTAAACTCGATGGTTTTATCTGATAGGAGAATATTGCATACGCTTGTATCGGCGCTTTGAGAGAGAATTTTGTTTAACTCGCCAAGCGACTTAGCTGGAACGGTAAAGTTGATTGGTTCAGGATATTCGCTATCGAGTGTTCCTGTTACCAGTGCGAGCTTGTGACCGTTTGTACTAGCGGCTTGCCACTTGTTGGTATGAATGTCAAAGTTGATACCAGTTAAAACCAACTTTGTTTCATCGCTGTTGGCACAATAGAGCGTTCCTTCAAGTGCGGCTTGTAGTTTCTTTGCAGCAAGATTTATTTCGGTTGGGTTTTTGCTTGGTGGAAGCGTTGGGAACTCGTGACTGTTTCCTCCAATTAGGCGACACTTACCGCTATTGTGAGTAATGATACAAGCTTGGTTTTCAACAAGAAGGCTAATTTCTCCCTTGACATTACTAACAGTGTCGGTTAGCAGCTTGGCGGGGAGTGCTGCTAACCCTTGAGTTTCCACATTAGCTGTGGTTGTAGTATGAATAGTCAGGTTAAGGTTTGTGCCAACTGCTGATACTGTCCCGTTTACGTCTGCAATAAGTAAGATATTTCCTAAGATTGGGTCAGTTGGTTTGGGACTAACTGCAAGGTAAGCAGTTTCCAAAAGTTCCGCGAGTTTAGATTGTTCGATGGTTAGTTTCATTTGCTACTTCATTTTTAGTAGATGATTTCTTAACGGGTGCTATTTCTAGCACCCTTTTCGGTTACTGATTGTTAGTAGGGCAGTTGTTCCATCCCCCTGCTATAGGCTGTATGGGCATCACCTGTTGTACTTGCGGGAAGTGCTGCTACTGGCATATCGGCTGCACCTATCAGGCGATTATGTTCGGCTACAATTGTTGAGGTTTTGCCAATGCGGTGGGAGAATTCGGGGTTTGCTTGCATAGTCGTTTGGAATTCGGCTTCTTTGTCTTCTGAGAAGAACTCAAGGAAGTCGCTACCGTCTGGGTTTGGTGATTTGTAGGAGGAAACAACTGCTACCCAGGATTTATCTTTTTGGTTGACTGCCTCCTTTGGTTCTAGCGACGGTGTAAAGGTAGGTTGGAATACGCCCAGGCGATGAAATTCTGCGCGTTTCTCAGCTACGGTTGTATCAGTGAACCGGGCGTATGCAACCTCTAGTTCGCGTTGAAACTGCTTGTAAGCCTCGCCAAACCGTGATGACGCAACACCTTTAATTGACAGGACAATTGGTACTGAGTGCAGGTTGTTGTTGTTTTCATCGACAAGTTGTAACAAGTAGAACCGTCTCAATACCGCCGCATCTTTTCCTAGCGCTTGGTACATTTCATACCCATCAGGTGATTCGTACACTCCGACGATTTTGCCGTCATCGCGCTGTTCAATATATCTAGGAGAGACATCGAGAATGTGCATCCTGGGAGATTGCAGCAGTACTCCCATTTCTGGTGTGCCGCTGGAGAAGGTATGCTTGTGGGTGGGTTCTTGCCCCTGCCAGTTGATTCCTGCCAAGAACTTGTCTTTGATGAACAACCCGACTTTTTCTGCCTCCATGTGGTTGATTACTTGACAGATGCAGATATTGCTAATTGGTGCGTTGTACTCAGGATTTGCAAACTTAGAAATAGCTGATTTACGCTTGTGTATATCAACTCTCCCATTTTGAACAGTTTCTTGAATGGGTTCAGATTGTGGATCTGCGGTTTCTTGAGCAGTTTCTTGAGCGACACTTGTAGCAGGTTTTGTTTGATTTATTGCCATAAATTTAGTTAATTGAAATCAATATTTAATGCGTTAGGCGAAAAGCTGTGGTAAAAAAACTTAAGTCGCCTGTTAGAAGACGACTTTTAATATTTTTTGAACTTTGAGCTATTTAGGTGAAATTTTCATTCTGAATAATTTAGGTTGTGGTATTAACAAGTGCTTTGTATAATTGTTGGAGGATGATAATAAATTGCCTGAGTAAAAGTGTATTTTTCGTTGTGAAAGTCAGTGACACAGATATCGTTTTTGAATTGTAAATTGCAACGGTTTGTTCTTCAGGAGCGCCGTAGGTTGTTACGTAACTTCCTTTGCCGCGAATAAACCTGTAGGATATAATAGTTTCGATTGCCATATTTTATCTCCTTATTCGTCGGGGTTTGGTTTCAAGCATTTTCTTAGTAAGCTTAGTCGCGTTTGTGACTTTCCAACTAGCAAGCTTGCACTTAGCAATTGCTAGTTCTAGCTCCTGCTGATTAAGAATTTTGTATCTCAAGTATCCTCCCCATACAGGGAAGATATACGTAAAATACTTGTCATCAATTTGGCAGTATGCTATGCGCTTGTAGTACACTATGGTTTGATGATTTTGATGATTCTGGTGGCTACAGCTGTGGGGTTATTTGAACTAAGGAAGGCATTTTTATCTACCATCTCGACATAAGTATTGTGGGTTTCTAACCATTCTTTAAATGTTGCATACTTGCGGTTGAAGAAAACTGATTCTGGTACTACTGAAATTAGTAATCCACCTGATATAAGTAGCTTCCATGCGTAGTAGATATGTTCGACAAGTTCACAAAACGGAGGGTTCATGATACAGGCATTGTATTGATGGTTAGGGTGAAACTCTAGAAAGTTTTTTCCTACGAGATTAAACCCTTTGAGATCGAGAATATGTCGTAATTTGGGATGGACTTCAACTACCTCTAATTGAACAGTTGGATGATTTTTGCTGATGTACTCGGCAATATTTCCGCTACCAGCACTTGGCTCTAGAATTTTCTCTAAGGTTTTAAGTTTTTCTTGGCATCTGATCGTGCTCCAAAAAAACATTAGATATTTTTTTTTGAAATATCCTTGAGTCGTTTCACCCAAGTGGCTCGTAACTTATTAGGTGAGAACTTTGGGGCTATTTTAACCTCCAACGGAAATGGAGGGCGATCGCCTGCGGCGCGGCGAAGCCGATTGCGCTCTGCGCAGAAGGGAGGCAATCGCGAACATGGAAATTGACGGGAAAATAAGGGTAAGACTCCAAAGGCTAAGGGGCTGCACTCAGTAATGCCAGCCTTATATATAAAGACACTCAGCCCAAAAAATCAACGCGGGTGGCTGTTTCAAATGGCTTGGGGTAAACAACCTCTCGCTGTGCCCAAGAGTAGGTGAATGCTTGCTGATACTCAAGCGCCTAGCCAGCGTAAAGTTCCACCACCACCCTGATCTGCAAACATAACACCCGCAGTTTTTCGGAGTGTGTTACAATCGCTGCGGAGCTCCTAAAAGGCGTAAAGAAGCTTGGTGGACAATTTGGTGAATAAAGTCTTGGCTTGCGAGTGTTGTACGGTGAGCTGATTTTGAAGTAAGAATCAAATATCGATTATGGTTATTTTTAAGCATCTGCTGCCGTTGACCTTCAAACCGTTCTAACAGGGGTTTAAGCCAAGAGGAGGCAGCCGGGGGGAAATCTAAGCGAGTGCTAGGACGACCTGGAGTGCGACTGCCTCGTGAAGGTTTGGGTCTAGGTACGATGATGTAGTAAGCATCCGGAAGACTCAGGGGTATAATGTTTTTTTGTAAAGAAAGCACAACCGGAATCTCAGCATGTTGAAGTTCCCAAACTGAAAGTGCATGAAAGATAATCAGATATAAGACAAAGGCTTCTAGTGGTTCTGCATTAGGAGCAGATATATAGTCACACAGCTGCTGAATTACTTCTAGTGGGTAATGTTTGATAGTTGGAGTTGGTGCTGAAACTTTAAGCCTGACTGGGTTTATAACCGTCAACCTATTGTTTAAAGTCCATTCAAAGAAAACAAATAATTTACTACAGTGCTGACGAACAGTATTGTGACTGTAGCGACTGACTTGGGTAAAGCAATGGAGGGTAGAACAACACAGACAAACTTCGGGTGGCTTACGCTGATGTGGGTTAAAATCTACTGCTTGTTGACATACCGAACATTTCCACTGCCAGTAGAGGGTTAACAGATAGTCGTTTATGAAAGATGGCTGGACTTGCTCTGGGGAACAAATGCCACACTTAAAACTCCATGTCCAAAATGCAGCAAGAACTTCCAGGTGGTCACGCACAGTTGCTGGCGCAGTTTTCTTTTCCCAAAGCCAGCTAACGTAGAGTTGCAACAGTCCCTGAACACCAATAGGAGCAGTGTTGAGCGGTTGTAGCGCGTTGCGTCTGAGAATATAGTTTTCTCGACTTTCAAGTCTACCTTGCACAGCTAGCAAATGCCCGAGTTCCAATAAGCTTGATCTAATACTCTTGGGTATCGCTCGCTTTGTTGCTTCTAATTGTGGAAGATTTTCTTCAATTGCCTCCCAAGTTAGGGGGTTGGGTAGGTAGTGTTGTTGTAAAAAACGACCAAAACGTCGAAATCTTTGATTGATTTTTTCTGATACAGAACTCCAATCAACCGTACTAACCAGTAGCTCAAATAAAGCTTTATTGTATGGGTAAGGCGTACTAAAATTCGCGACATAAAATATTAATGATTTTTTGGCAAGCTCGTCCTGATAGCAGGATTTACATAAATTTTTAGCCTTGTTAATGATTGTCTTAGATTTACCGCATTGCGTGCAAGGTTTGACTCCATTGCGCTCCTTGTATGCACAGTTGTTACATATGTTTCGTTTTAGTTGATTAGAAGCCCTAAGCTGGCCACAAACAGAACACTCAACTTTACCTAATTGTGCTTTAGCCTGCTTGCAGAGCTTGTGAGAAACAATATCTTTGCAAACTTTACAAAACCAGTTTTTTTCATCATATATTGGCTTGATTTGAGAACAGCGACTACAGGCTGCTACAGGTCTTGATAACTTCTTAATACAACGGGGACATAAGCCAGTTTGTTTTGAAACTTGATGTTTGATCATGCCACACCGCTTGCAAAAAGAACTTGCTTCTAGTTTGTAGCAGGATTGACAGATGTCACGGCTTGGGTTGTAAGTACTTGTACTACAACCACATATTTCACAGATAATCAAACGTTTAATTGTCATCAGCTATCAAAGAGCAAATTTTCTTCTTTCAGGTAGGCTGAAACATCAATAAAGTATTTAAGCTGTTCGACTGCGTCGATGAGAGCGAGCGCATCACAACCACGCAAAAGAGTATCTTCCTCACCACCAGCCCAAGTAATTACGGCAAGAGGAGGTTCATATTCAAATTCAATCAACCGAATTTGAGATAAATTAATTGTGCAGCAGGGCAGTTTCACGAAAAATGGCATAGCAACTCCAACTCATCGAGAGATGTGGTTTTTAATAAAGCAAGTTTCTGTTCAGGGGGCAGACGTTTGATAGTCCTTTCTGCGTGTATCGCCTCTATTTTGCTAGAGAAAATCCAAAAGCCGAGCAATTTCAAAGGACGATTTGTTCGGGTGTAGCGTCCACCTCGTCCAGCATTATGTTCAGTCATACGACGTTCAACATTTCTGGTATGGCCAGTGTAAAGTGAACCATTTGCACAACAAGCCAGGTATACGTAGTGAAGTTCAGACATTTTTGTCACCCATCCGTACCGTGACTGGGAAATTGATGCGGATCCGGAAAGATGCTCTCCTGTTTCTCTGGTTGCTTTTTATCTCCATAAAGCCGAGACGGTTTGTTATTAGATGCTTTGCCTTGCTTTTTGAGTTCCTTGGGCGGGTCTGGAAGCACGTCAAAAAAGTCACTGACTTTACAATCTAAAGCGTTACAAAGTGCCTGAATTGTTTGAATTCTTAATGCACTAGGTTTTCCATTAATCAAGGCAGAAACTGCTTGCAAGGAAAGTTGGACTCCTGCTTTAGAAGCAAGTAGTGCCTGAAGTTCAGAAGGACGGTAAATATCTCGCTCAACAGCTAGCCACTTCTTAAGGTTCCACACGATAGGCATGAGCCTTCTCCTTATACTCTGGTTGTGCCAGATATCAAATTTTTGACAACACTATCGATAACTCGGTCGTAGTACGAGCGACTATGTTTGACATAGCGGTGTAAGGTACTCGGGTTTATGTGTCCCATCATGTCCATCAGCACCCAGACTTTATCGGGATTGTGCTCCATAAAGTTGGTGGCAAAGGATTTACGCAAGCTATGCCAGGCTAATTTAGGAGGTAATTCCAATCCAGCTTTTCTCGCTTCACAGACAATTACATGCAAGCAGCGCCACATTGTCTGATATGAGATTCGGTCTCCACTTTCTGATATGAAGAGGGCTGGATTTGATTTAGCATTGGGAAAGTTGGGTCGAATTTGATCCTCGTAAACATGCAGAGTCGCTTGAGCAAAAGGTGTAAAAATCGTTTTACGAATGCGTTTACCTGAACCTTTTGCTCCCTTTCCGTAGCGGGTTTGAATGCGATTCTGCTCATAGAAAATGTCACGATGGGGTTTGAGAGCATCTAAATTGAGAATCTCGTTAGCTCGCAAACCACTTTCTCCTGCCAGTACAACCATCGTGTAATCTCGTGAGGCAGTAAGCTTCTTTGGATTGTGACTGATATATTCTTTACGGATGAAGTCGTAGAACTGAGTTAGCTGCTTACCTGTGAGGACAAAACCTTCATCTTCAAGGTCAAGGATGTGTACGGGGTAATCATACTCTAAGACTGGCTGATCGACGCGACCGTATTTAGTAATGATAAGTTGTACTTCGTCGCCTGGGATATAGGGATTCTCCAGCACATATTGAAACAATCGTCGCAGTTTACCTAAATAGTCATTGACTGTACGTGGTTTAAATTCTGAGGTAATCAGTCCCTTACTGAACTCAATAATTCGCTGTCGCCCAAGTACTGGTATCATTGCTTCCCAAATCATCAGCTGCCTTTCACCATCAGGATGTTGGTCATCCTTTACCATGAAACCTTCAAACCATCCCTTCAAAAATCGTTGCTCTGAATCAATTGTGCGATCGCTGTGGTTGCGCGTGACATGGGTGTCCAAGTACCCCTGAAGAATGGCATGGTGGTCTGCCAGCTTCTCGTCCAAGGGGATAAAAGCAGAAGCGACTTCAAGTCGATGCACGACAACGAGGTTTGGACGTCTCATACCCAACCCCTACCTAAAGTATAACCTTATTATATAAGGTTACTCTTGTTTTTATCAAGCGTAACTTGAGTTAATTCCCGAAAAGCTCATTAAATAAGGTTGGAACTTGAGTTAGTTGATTAAGATGGAATATGAAAAACGTGGGATTATGCCAGCATTTGCCAATTTTGTTGAATATCCGCCAGTTCAATAAGCCGCTGACAAATTGATTCAGGAGTAGGAAAGAAATCTCCTGATTTCATTCCGATAATCTCCAGTTCAAGTTTGTTAAGTTGTTGTTTGGTAGTATCGATTTCTTCAGGTTTTACACAAATCTGAATTTCTTCTATCGCAGATACAATCTCGCTTGGTGTGTGTAAACCTGCACGGCTGAGTGATTTCACCCAATTTTGATAATATTTATCGTTGAGAACTGCTTGTACTTCCTGCGCGGTTTTTCCCCTTTGAGAAATTCTAAACAGTGCTTCAACCTGTAACTTTTGCGAGAAACCACGTAATCTGGGTGGGATATTTCCTGTTTCCCACATTTGTGCAGTTGCAAGTAACCAAGACTGGATAATCTCAAGTTCAACACCTTCCTGAATTATTCCTTGAGCAATGGTTTTGCGGCGGTGTGTCGCCCTTTGATTACCGATAGCAGGGTTTTTCTTTTGGTCAATAATTGATTGCATCGAAGCGGCAAGTTCCCGTAGCCTTTCGGCTTTTTTGGTGTCGGGAATGTTGAAAATGTCGAGGCTGAAATTATCTTGTTGTGGTAGACTGAACAGGGATAGTTGCATTAGTCTATTCCTTTAAATCTTTGAAAGCGCACTCAATAATTAGTTCAGTTGGTACATTCCAGGCCTTTACCTCAAATAAAGTTTTGAGGCGTTCTGACGGGCGAATAATGGCATCGCTGCATTTATTTTTCCGAATCAGCCATTGTTGGAACTTTTGGGCTTGATTTTCATCATCAAAACCAAAATAAGTGGTTTTGCGAATGCCTAAAGGATTAGTGATTGTCCCTACCCGACGGGAGAGGAGATTGAATGTCCAACCTGAGGGGGTGAGTTCAATTTTAGTAATTTCTAATGCTGGATTCATATTTCAACTTCTGGGATGGTTGCAAGATATTCTTCACCAGTTATTTCCTGCCTGAATAGTTTTTGGAGGTTCTCATTATGTTTTTCTAGGAGTGTTTTATCACTTACGGTTTCTTTCCCTGCCTGTTCTGTAAATGGGGCAAGAGTTCTTTCTAATCTTTCTTTAAAAGCGGTATGTCTGGCTTTAGAGTAAGTGAACTGATAAATAGGAAAGTCATCGCTATTGACAAATAGGTAGATGAGTGAGACTGAATCGTATCTGAGAACTGTTTTTTGGTGTAGGAGGAATAACCTAAGTTGCGTTTGGTATTTTTCCTCTAGTGTTTCAAATTTTGTAGGTTTTTGGATAGTCCAGTCAAATCCAATTACCTGATTTTCCCCATAAACAACTAGGTCATATTGACTGTAAATCATGTTATACTGGTAGTAGTATTGTAATTCTGCGTTCCATTCTTTGCTACCAGGAAGATTAAGAAATGGCTTGACTTTATCTACCCAGCTAGCGATCTGAGGATATCTTTCTAAGAAAGGTTCTACTGGAAGACCTAATCCAATCTGCTGCATGATTAGATGAAATTGACTTCCAGCTATTTCCGAATTGTCTCTGATATTTGATAAGTATTTAGCTTCTGCAAAGTCTGGGTTTTTCTCGAAAATTTCCAGTAATTGATGGTTAAACCGATTCATACAAATTGTCCGAACTTTTAGGACAGTTTGCGTTAGCTTAGAGCGGTGGTTTCTTTTTAAACAGGCAACAGGGAATAGACTGTTTGAGGTTTGAGGTGGGGATTTAAACCCCACCGATAAACTTGCCACGGAAAGAACGTGCGTTCACGGCTCCCTGAGGGAATAGGGAATAGGAAATCTGTTCCCTATTCCCTATTCCCTATTCCCTTCTTTGATGAATCGTGATATTTTTTGAGGTTGTCGATGCTGGTGTATAGGCTGCGGGTTGACATTGCTTTCAGGTCAAAATAACTGACGAACTTTTTTAATCCTCCAATGAGGGTTAACTCTAAGAGGTATTGACTAGCGATCGCGCTTGTCATGCGGTTGATAAATAATGACTGATAGTTCCGTGCCTGGATTTCTGCACAGGAAAGGTTGTTGTTGGAAAGTTCTTCTGCTTGGGGAATTAGCAGTTCCGGGTGAACAACCGCCGGGGAGGGGAGGTGCAACCAGAATTTAGGGCTGTCTGGGTTGTTGCAAGCTCGGAGGATATCAAAATTAGAGTGGGTTCCGACTAATACTTGTCCCGAGTTGCTACTGTTACCGCAATCTAGCCAAAATAGTGATGCTGCCTCTTTTGGGCTATTTAGTTTGAGAACCGAATGTATTTTGCTCCTGGCGGCGTTATCGACACAACCAATAATTACTGTTAGGCTGTTCCACGAACTGGTGGCGCGGACAATCTCTTCTTCAAACCAGTCGCAAATAGCTGTAATTTTAACCCCATACTTGGCGCTGCATCTGATGGCGAGTGTTTCTGCCTTAAATAGTCCAACCTCCGCTTGTTGATAATTTTGGCGGGTGATATTCTTGGCTTCGACCGTATCGCCATCGATGATGGTAAAGTTGACCTCTTTCCCGATTTGTTGAAGTTGGAGTATTATTCTACACAAGTCTTCTGCAAGATACCCGCCCGTTCCCCCTGCTCCGACTAGGATGAAGTTGATACGAGTGTGGCGCTGGGGTAGAACTGGTAAAGCCTGTTGGTAAGTACTTAGCTCGAGCATATGATGTGAGGCAATAGTTCAAATATCAAATTGGGGTCGATTGGAAAAAAGTGATTGTATATCCCAATACGGGTATAAATCGTAGGAGTCGTTTTAAGTGTGCCGATGATGGCGAACACTCGAAATTTGCCTTTTTCTTCCTGATTATCAGTACTTGAGGGGTAGGCTGCTAGGGTTCCGTGACTGTGAATTTCCACTAATGCATCTGTATAACTTACTTTAAGTGAGTTTTCTAGGGATACAACGTGGGTTGAGGAAGCTGTCTGCAACGGGGTGTGCGACCACCATTGGTTATTTGCCGCTCCCAGGTAGAAAAGGATTTCCTGGTGGGGGTTGATACTAGCAGTGTTAATGATCTCCGTGATTATCTGGCTCTTGACTTTTGGTACTGTTAGCCGGAAGTATGGCTCAAGTGGTTGTAGTCCAGCAATCTGAGTTTGGGCAATTTGCAGGCAAACTTCCAACTCGCGACGGTGCGATCGCAAGAAAAGTCCGTTTGATGCAAGCCAGTATTCCTGTAGTTTTTGGCTGTAGGAAGGAAGATTGTGACTTGTGGCGAGGTAATAACCGACAAAGGGATTCATGATTAACTGAATAGGTAGTTGATAATGTCTTGTGGGGTTTTGATTTTCCAAGCGGAGGTGGGAACAAGGTCTTTTGATGGGTACGATCTGGCTTTTGAGTCGTGTAAGCTGACTAGGGAACAGCAGATATCGTTGGGATGGGTTTTTGACTTTCCTTGAGCCAAGTCCCTGTTAAAGGGCGATTTCCAGAACAACTCCCAGCTTTGCAGTATGGTGCTAGCACTGCACGTACCGGGAGAGTTTTCTCCAAAGCAAATGCTAGAGTCGTCCCGGACGTTAGGTAGGGGTGGTTTGTACAATTGAGCGTCTGGTTTGAATACCTTTCCTTTAACTGCCCACAGGTAATATTTGCCACCACATCCAGCAAATAGGAATGCAGGCATTGGGATAGTAATTACCTTTGCTTCCTCAACGGACACTTGCACGCCAGCCGCCTCAACGGGACGGACAGTTTCTTCCGCAGGGTTACCCTCCTCCGTTAGCTGTAGCTCCCACCGAGTGAAGGCACTGTCCTCGGAAACCCCCGCAGGCGAAAAGCTCCTCAAGTCGGGGAACCCGCCCACGGTAGTGTCCTCCTCTATAAGTTGGATTCGGTATTTTTGAGGAGGGTAAAACTGAATTATTGCTTCCCCTGCTGGAGTTCTCCCCCACCAAACCGTGTTACTAGGAAGCCACCCAGATGTAACAGTTTTGCTAGTGAAAGCTTTTTCTACCGCTTCGGGGGAAAGGAACTTGTAACTGCATTTTTTACCTTCGCGTTCGACTAAGATAAATTGCCCCTTAAGGATAATTAATTGCGCGAGTAACTCGGACTGGGGAATTCTTGTAAGAAGGCTTTGAGATATACTTTGTAAGTCAATTATTGGTAGTATATTGATATCAGTATTCATGGTTCTGATGCTTGATTCCAAAGTTTAACTACTGCTTTTCGGGCAGGAAGAGATGTTTCTATAAGGTGGGCAAGTGCATTTGAGTTTTCCATCATCAATACAGCTTCTTGCCACTTTTGAGCAAGAAAAATGACATTTTCGTAAGTCCACTCTAGCCAGTCGCTTGTCTCACACGTAACATCTAGCCAGATATTTTCAGTTGAGTAATCGATAATTCGTATGGCTGTAACTAGATGTTGAAGTGGGCTTTTGTAGCGACGGCATAGTTTAGTAAGCGAGTCGGGATAAATATCTTCTGCCTCTGTAATATACTCAGGAGTAAAACCAAAATGTGGTTCCCATTCGCCGATATTGTACCCTTGTCCCATAAGTGAGAGGAGGAACTTTTCAGAGTATTCTAGATCCTCAAAATCTTCGTACCACCACTCAGGTTTTTGTGGTGATATTGGGATACTACTATGATCAGGACTAAACTCTATATCGTCGATGTATTCAACTGGAAAGAGATTTTCGTTTACCAGTCGAATAAACTCAATTTCTCTATCAAGATAAGGACTTTCGTGATCTGAGTGCTTGTCAATAGGAATGGTTGATTCTAACCATTGTTCTGGGAATATTTTTTGGTACAGACTTAAGATATTTACTCGTTGGGAGAGATTTTCAAGGTAGATAGTCGCTGTTAAACAAGTGATTGGTATTTTGAATGAGTGTATGTTGGTAAGCATAATTAGTAAGCCGCTACGAATAATAGCGGCTATGCACATGTTATTACAGTACGGGATATTTACTTGTGACGGCGGGTTGATGCTTAAGGCTTTGGGCTATTTTTTCTGTGGAACTTTTCCAACTTTGAGCCGATTTTATTGCCTTGTCTATTTCAGGCTGTATTGCAATTAAACCTTCAAGAGTAATTTGATTGTTTATCTCTAGAAGTTTTAACTGCCACCCTAACTTTAGTGCAGGATTTACTTCATAAGGGGATTCTTGCAACTGCTGTATTGTTACTTCTTGAGTCAGATTACCCTTAGTACCTGCTTTCTTTATCAGGCGAATTGAAACAGTGTCATCAGTTGTTTGTCTTTCTATTTCGGCATTAGCATACTCTGGAAAGTAGACGCTAATAGCTGTTTTAAGTGTATTCTCGTCAGAGGCAATTGCTTCATCCAGTGGGATTTTCTGTCCTTCAATGTGGGCAATATATTTCATAATAGTTGTTAAAACAGTGACAGTTGGTTACTAGAGTTAGATGCTTTATTTTTGCTTTCAGGTAGTTCGCGCTTTTGTACTGATGGACGTGACTGCTGATGATTGTGATGTATGATCTGATTTTCCCTCTGCTTGCATATAGCTAACATTTCTGGGAGAGACTTTTCTAATTCCACTATCCAGTTATTTATGACAGGATGATATGTTAACTCAGCCTTGCTAATTGTCTTGATAATGGGAGGAGCATTTTTAATTCCAATTGAAATAATTGCTGTTTCTGAATTTGGTATTACCTGAATGGTAATTAGGACAGGGTTTATGTTTTGATAATCTAGACTTATCTCGTTATATGAATTTTGATTTCTGGCTTCAGTATTTATATATTCATCTGATGCTTCTTCTAAATTATTGCTATCCTGGGTATCTGAATTAAAATCTCTGCTGGTGTAACTAGCCTCTGGGTTAGTTACATTTTCGTTAGTTTGTATTTGACTGTTCATAATTAAGAAAGGTTGGCGAATCTGAATAAGGTACGAATAGTGATGCCAGTTTTGCGAAACGACTGCCATTTATAGGCGCATTCGCCTATTTTGTATTTAGGTGATAGCTGGCTCCAGGTGTCCCATGCTTCAAAAAGGATAGGGCTAACACTATAAAGTGCCATCCCTACTTGAATCCAGGAATGGTAATCATCCGCAAATCGAGGGTGGATAACTTCTAGGAGTGTAAGTGCGGTTTGGATATTGTTCTCGATTTCGGGATAATGGTGAGCATATCTGTTTATTCCATATCTGCGATCATATTTTTTTTGAGGTAGGTTGAACTTTCTTGCTTTCTCCTGTTTGACGAGCATCTGGGCAATTACCCAGTCGGGAGCTATCTCTATTTGGCGCTCGGACGGGCTACAATCCTTAAGCCATTTGTACTTCCTGCCGTCTGGATGTAAGGAGGGAGGGAGTACTGATGCTAAGTTCTTGCCTCGAAACTCCAAGTGTTCGTCTTCCCCTGTTTTGATTTTGCGAGATTTTACCTCCCAAGCTTTTGAATTTGGGATGAGGTACAAATGTTGACTTCGGTACTTCCTTCCAGAAGTAAATGCAACTGTGGGAGGGAGATATTTGAGCGCGCGTTCGTGCAACGAGTCTGCAGGAGTATCGCGGACAGTGTTAGGTGTTAGTTGATCAAGTTCTTCTGGTTCTGGATGTTCATTGATTTGTATTATTTGTCGCCAAGAGGTTTCCCCGTCGCAGTCGATAGCTACTAAATACCCTTGGGGGTGATTGGGTCCGCATACCAAGGCTACACCAGTGGGGATGATATATCTGTTGTTTGTCCAAACCTTCAGGCGACGGCGGACAAGTTCGGCTTGTAGTTCTCTGGGAGAGTAAGTATTCTTCTCCCATTCTTTTCCCAAAGGACGTTTACCAAACGTGGGAACGATTTGCCATTCAGAGGGTAAGCTATCCAGAGAAGCCACCAGATGACGGATTTGGGCGTGCATGAGTTCATATAGATAATCTGCTTGAATGACTCATACACGCCCTGCGTTAGTGTGTGTAGTCGTTCAAATTTGGCTTGAATATCATGCCATTTGAGGAAAGTAATACAGGTTGCTACGTACATACAGCATATTTTATGGTAGCTTGGATTTTATTAAGGCGAGCGATCGCATCTGATGGAAGCTTGGTTGCTTTTTTTTATTACTACCAGTGAGCATACTGGTAGTAATTGATTTTTTATGATGCTGGTGAATGACCAGCTTCAATTAGCTTGATAAGGGTATTTTGGTCAAACGCTTTGATAGCTGATACCAACTGTTGCCACTCTTGCCATTTTTTATGAGAGTAGGCGTGTTCAGGATCAAAGTTGCAGACTTCGCAGAATTTATGAAAATCTGCGTTCCAATGAAATGTGCAGATACCTACTAGTAAATAATTAATTTGTTGGTTGTCCATAATTGCTTGATATTTTGGTTTATAATTATTGGTTTGACGCTGGTTGAGGGCATACTCTACCTGGTAAATATCTACTAGTACTGTTGTTGTGTTTATCTGTTAATAATGGATGCTATTGCTTCATCCTTAGTAAGCCATTTCAGGCTTGTTGTACTGTTACAAGATTGAGATACCCAGAAGCCTTCAAGACTTTGGTAAAAAGTTCCAAGTAGTTTTATTCCTTCCCAGATGCGGTACAATTCACCGAAAATATCGTTCACTGTGTCGATTTTAATTTCTGGTTTATATTGCTTGAGCAATTTCCATTCTTCAGGGGTAAGTTTTTCAAATGGTCTGTCTAGAAGTAGTTCTTCTGTCTCTGATACTGGTATGCTATGACCAGATTTTATATTTTCTTTCTCAGATTTTGGACAAGATATCTTAACCTCGTACCCTAAATTTACAGCATGATTGATGATAAAATTAATGCTGTTTGACTTGACAAAATCTCCTATTTTGAAGTTGGATCCTATTAGGAGGGATGTCGGCGCATGAAGAATTTGAAATTTCCTGGAGTTTTGATTAGAATCAGCTAATAGTTCGACGTACATTGTTACTTAGAAACGAACTTTCAGAAAGCTGGTGCGTCAGCGATGTACGTGGTTTTTCTATAAAAAATAATCCTGCCTTTTGATAGCAGGACTAGCTCTAAGTTTTATTGACGAATCGAGTGCTTTTGTTGGACAGTTATGATTTCCTCTAGTAGGGATAACCCGACAGATTTAAACAAAGCTGGATAACACCATGTTCTTTAGAATAAACCTGTTTGTTTGCTTCTAACCACTCAGGCTGAGCCATAAAAATTACCTGCTCGTTAATCTTAACAAGCAGGCGTTAGTTAATAGTGGTGGTTTTTATTATTACAGTATTAATCACACATATCCCCATCCAGGCGGGTATTGCATGAGGATAGCGATTTTGAACTGTAATTTTAGTTCTTGTTTTTGGACTTTCGGGGTTGAACTGTGATATTTTTTAATTCTTTCTACGGCTTGTTGCCAACTTCGCCACCATTGTTCTGAACTCAAGTCTTTTACATCTACAGCATTTCCTTCAATGTTAAAGGCTGGTATGTACTGATAAAGTAAGATTTTAGGAATGATGAAACCTGAACCACCAAGTTGCGAGGTTAAAAGAGTAAGAAAGATTGTGTGGGTTAAATCATACTTATAAAGTACACATCTAACGACACCATCTGAACAATATTCTAGATACACATCACCATGTTCAGAATCAGTATCTATTGGTTCATTCCATAAAACCTGCCATTTACCTATTATTAATTCTTCACATTGTGAGAGCTTTACTTCGTTCAAATCCATTTTGATGATGAAAATTCTTACAAATTACTTTTTTATACAAGTGTTAACATCTGGAGTGATTTAAACTTTAAATTGGCTTTATAGAATATTTAGTTATTAGATTGATATTTTTACACGTACTTAATATTTTTAGAAGATACTGGATATAGCTGTGTTTAAGAATTTGTAGTATGAGGTCTATACAAAAGCAACAGCAAATTGAGCTAATTATCCAGAAAGCTCGCCAGGAGAATTTTACTGATGAAGAGAAAGTTATTTTTGATGGCTTTATTGTCGAGGCGGGAGTAAAAAACCCGGCGAAGATGACTGAGGCTAGTGCTGATGCTTTTATTAGATACCTTAATAGCTGTGAAGCATCTAACGAATTTGTTGCTAACGTAGTTAACCGCCTCGCGCAAGTTGCCCCTGCTCATATCATGACCAAGATTCTCCTGAGCGATAATGACGGTGATGGCGTGCCTTTGTATCAAGAATTGCAACTTGGTACAAAGGCTACTGAATACGATACTCCTTTAGAGATAGCGGCTGCACAGCAAAGGCAATATCAGTTCTTTCCAAGTCGGGATAGTGAGATGGAGTTGTAAGTATAATCAAAAATGGTTGACGGTGTGTTGCAAAATTGCACTGCAATACATTTAACTAACCCAGTCAAAATTGCTGTTGAAGCTGTCACATTACTTTGGACTCGTTGTTTTTAGTGATTTATGCGTAATAAATAATAATATTTATTGCATCTTGGGTGCTAATTTTATACTGTGTGGCAAGTTTATTGATATTTGCTTCACCAGCAGCATGTGCTTTGATAATTGCGTGAATGATGTTTGGTGGAATATTAATTTCACGAATTGTAATAACTGGTTTAGGGAAAGTTTGAGGAATGAGAAACTCTTTCCTTTTTAATAAGTGTATTTGATGATAGCGCTCTTTTCTGGGTATCCATAGACAATTACCAGGGGCAAAGTTGCCTTCTGCATCAATACGCGATATAACTGTCCCTTCTGGTGCTGCTCCCATATCTTTTAGGAACTGGGTA
Organism: Scytonema sp. PRP1; assembly: GCF_036697665.2. Lineage (NCBI taxonomy): Bacteria > Bacillati > Cyanobacteriota > Cyanophyceae > Nostocales > Scytonemataceae > Scytonema > Scytonema sp. PRP1. The sequence goes on from NZ_JBAHYJ020000024.1 coordinate 38,921, forward strand.
AAGTTATCGCGCCAGGAATCATCAACTTCAATTCCACACCCGCCATGATGCTTGTACTGATGGTGGTTTTTGTTATAGCAGATACGCTTGATATGCAGCCAGGAGTTGTATTCGTGGCTTTTGCAGCGACCGTGGACAGTTTTATCGATCTTGAGGATTTCGCGCTGCTTGCATCCACAACTCTGCGTTAGTCCCCTTTTTAGGCTATTTTTGCTGACATACTTTTGGGTTCCGCAACTGCATTGGGTCAGGAGTAGTAGTTCACCCCTTTTCCCCTTAGCCTCTACATCGGATATAACTGTTAGTCTCCCAAAAGTTGCCCCAATTGGGATAGATTCTTTTCTTTTCTTACAACCGCAGTTGGTTGACCGATCATTGGTGAGAGTGTGACTGTAGACAAGTTTTTGGGTTCCGCAATTGCAATGACATAATACTTGCTTTCCTTGTTTATCTAATATAGTCCAACTCCCAAAGTTTTCTCCTATATTAATGACTCTTTTCTTGGTCTCCATAATTCATTGAATTTTTGATATTTTCTAGATATCAATAGTATTAAATATTTTTTATGAAATTTATTAATTTCATAATTTTATGACTGTTATAAGAGATATGGCAGTATCTTCATGAAATAATTAAATAACTACCCTTATCTCTTCATATATGCAAATTCTCAAGTAAATTTACTGAGGGGGTGACAGAAAGGGCTAGGATGCAAACAGAATAAGTTTCATAGCCCTAAGTAGTTCGGGAATTGCTGTGATTTCATGCTTACTTGCCATCCACTTTCACCTAACCGAGAACCAATCGACAGCTAGAAGCCCAAGCACTTAGCAAATGTACTCCTGTCTGACCTGCATTTCGGTCGAAGGACTGACGCAGAGTTTTACCATCAATAGCAATTACCTGCCCACCGATGCTAGCTGCTAGGTTTTCCATCCACTTCCCCGAGTCTTTGCTCTAGTTGCTGTGGGTCAAGACGAGCAAAGACTCGGGCAAAGGTATCATGGAAGGAAATCCCATGATAGCAAAGCCAAAAACTTTTCTAGCCATTCCAGCTTTGCTTGTCCAAAGGTTTCAATCGCCAGCCAACTGTCAGCTCCAATAATCACAGCCAGAATAGCAATCGCCACTTCGGTCGATCAGCTGGTGTTGTCTAGTTCGTTCAACTCGAGGGTCTTCAAGTTGGGAAAAGTGCTGAAAGATACTCGATTCTAGGGTTAGGGTCATGGCGGAGGACGAGAGCGGGATGGCTTGAGTGGAGAAGTAGCAAGCCTAGAACGCTATCATAAAACGAATCCCAATTTAGATGCGTTTACCCTGCTAATCTGTGGCAGCCAAGGTTTGGATAACTGTAGCTTTTTCAAAATCAAATAGGAATCCTATATAACTACCTGCCCTATGTTTTAAGCTAATCTTTGATTAAGAGCATTTTCCACTTGATAAGTTCCAAGAGTGCAGTTTGCATAGAGGGGGAATATAGGGAATTCGGGGTAGTTATTCATGGTTTTTGTGACCCTGCATAGTACCATGACTCCTTCCCTCCCCTTTTTCTCTTGATTGTGATAGTACCTGATGACCTCGAACTCATTGTTACCTGCTTCAAACTTGCTTCCTGCGTGCTGGGAGATAGCTTTTTTCCAGTTAGGTTGCCAGATCATAAGAGTATTTATTGCCATTGACCGAACAACGGGATTATCAAGCTTAGTAAGTATGTCTGGCAGGTAGTTACACTCTTGGCTCATAACTTCTCGCGCATAATTTACCAACCAATACTCGGCTTCTTTTAAAAGAATTTTTGATTCGATGGTTTGGCATACTTCATGCTGAACTTTAGACATTAAATATGCTCTTTGCTCAAAAACCATTCCATTTGTTCGCATTTTTAAATCTGATGGATAATCAATCATTAAATCAGCTAGTTCATCGCTGATAGCAGGTAAAGGATATTGAATCTTCTCTTTCTTGAAATTCGGACATATTTTAACTTGATACCCTAAACTGACTGCATGATTAACTATTAGACAAACTTCTGATGCAGGAATATAATCACCTAACTGATAATTTGTCTCTAAAAGTAAATATGTCGGCGCATGAACAATTTGGAATTTTTGAGGAGATTGCTCGCAGTCAGGAACTAATTCTACGTACATAACACTAACCAAAATACTTTTGGTTTTAGTCAACGTTAGTTACTAGTAGTGGTTTGATTTATATTGGTTAGTATTAGATTTATTATCACTAGTCCTACCTTATAAATAAGGCAGGACTGTTTTTTAGAGAGTTTGTACCTGTTCTTGGATTAAATCTTGGAGTATAGATAATCCAACTTGTTTAGAGATGGCTGTATTGTCATCTGGACATCTATAGATGACAGTACAATTGGAACATCCATGCTTACATGGACAATGTTCCACTAAGAATCTTGCCCTGGATACAGCTTTTTCTAAATATTGAAACAGCGTATCGCACATTCCGGTTCCTCCTTCAACTGTATCAAAGAAGTAGCCGAATGAGTTAGGTTGGGTTGGTTCTTCATGGAGTATAAAGTCGATATCCTTACTGCTGGCTCCATGTTCAACTAGTGGTAATGCTAGCATGAGTTGATGTGCTAGACTGTGGATGCAAATGTCGGTTTCGTTGTATTCAAATAACTCTCTTTCCTCCCTGGAGACGTACTTCTGATTCTTGATTTCTGACCGATACTTGTCTACTTTTGATTTGAAGAAACTTTTTGCTTTTCGGTCGATTGTAACTTGCAGGCAACTGGTAGAATAACTAATAGTAAAAGCTTCCTTATATGGCACTTCTTCTACTAGCTGGATTATGTCTCTTTCTGTGAGTTGACTGTTGCATATGAGACAGTTTTCTAACTTGCTTGCTAGAGATTGATTGTGGTTTCTACAATCTCGATTTGGACAAGTCCATCTTGATTCCCGATTGTATATTTTGTATCCGATTACCGACTCAGATATTTTACATATTTTAGGTGTGAGTTCTATCACTCCCCTCGGTAGTTTGATTGACTTTGCTTCGCTAGTAGTTTTAACCTCCTCAAATTTAATGACTCCTTGAGGGCGCGTGAATAGGTTTGTTTGTCCGATAGGCTTGAGGAAAGCTTGTCCTTCTTTGATTTTTAACTCTGATGATTTATACCAAACAGGGTTGCCATCAAAATCTTGAGCTGTATAAATTGCATCAGGGTATACCTCTCTTAAGGCAGTGTTGATTGCACTTTGTTCAAATTCCTCTCCGTTTAAGGTATTTATGTAGTTGATATTGTTGCTCCTACTCCCCCTAATTTTGATATCGCCGTGTATGTAACCCAGATGGCGGGCACACGCTAGTTTGCTGTTGAAGCTGTATACCAGCTTATTTTCATTAATGAGTTGGTTTGCAATCGCAAGTCCTGATTGCCCGAAATGCTTGATAATTTGATTGATTGTCGGGCGTGATTCCTTACAGCAGGCTAAGATATGGCACGTGAGTAGATTTTCAAAATTGGGATTAAAATTGATGACCTCCGGCGGATCGGTTAATAGTCGGTCGGGATGTTTCGAGTAGTACGAGTCCAAGATTGATTGCCTGGAGGGGATAAATACCACCAGTCCTTCTTCTTTTCTGCCAGCACGACCCGCCCTTTGGCGGAAGGATAAGATACTACCAGGATACCCGCAAATGAGAACAGCATCTATACATCCCAGGTCTAACCCAGCTTCGAGGGCAGAAGTTGAGACAATGAATTTGACTTCTCCGGATTTGATATCTGCAATTATTTTTCTCCTTTGGTTGTTTTTCAAATTGGCGTAGAATGCAGAGATAGTATTTTTGAGGTGAGACAACCCATTTTCGCTTAATATTTTGCGGATAGTTTGGGTTAGGGCTTTGACCATTTCCCGACTGTCGCAAAAGCAGATTCCTACTACATCTTTACTAACGAGTAAAGCTGCTATTTGGGCTGTAGTGTACAGGATGCTGTTTTGGGGTTTAAGACTGATAAACGTGGTTTCAGCTTTTCTTGCACCATTTTGGTTAATTACCGTAATATTTTCTCTACGATTGGAAATCTTTTGGGCTATCTCTTGACTGTTGTTGATAGTAGCTGAGGCGTAAATATACTTGAGTTTAGATAAATTACCTCCCACCGTTTCTATCATTAGTTGGGTGCGACGGTTGAGTAGAGCAAAGTTCGCACCGAAGATTCCGCTGTAGAAGTGAGCTTCATCTACTACAATGATGGAAATTTTGCGTAGTGTTTCAATGAAGTTGTAGTTATCAAATTGGTAGTTGGTAAGTTCATGATTCCAAACATCGGGTGTGACACAAATAATCGAAGGTTTATGTGTATAGAGTTTTTTACGCTCTTGAGCTGGAGTATCACCATTAATATTGAGAATTGCAGGGCGAATAGATTCCGGTAAGAGGTTGATGAACTCCTTTATTTTCTCCTCTTGGTCAAATGCTAGGGCTTTAAGGTTGAAGAAAATGATGCATGAATTGCCTTTGAGACATTCGTGAATGACTGGAAGTAGGAATGATATTGATTTCCCACTATTTGTTGGAGTTTCGAGAATTATATCTGATGATTGATTGTAGACTGACCATGCTTGAATTTGGTGGAAGTATAATTCATCTGCTGTTTAGACTAGGACATGAAAAAAGACCCAGTACCAGTGGGTTAGGAAGGTTTCAATTGGAAGATAACAGAAAGTATATATTTAAGCTGACTCAGGAGTTCGTTTGCGTGATTTAGGAGTCCTTTTTTTGACTATAGGGTAAGGAATTCTACGCTTACGTGTTTTACCCGCTTTCCAGCCAGAAGATTTTCCACGGGGTTTGGGGGGATGGGCAGGTGTGCCGATAGCCGCGAAAATTCCCCCCATCGCTTGGGCAACTCTTCCAGGAGTTAATTTATCGATTGACTTTTGCCAAGGTAAAGGGTTATCAGCAACGATATCACGAGCTAACCACAACTCCCAAGTCATTATTGGCATGAGTTCGCTCCATCTCTCACATTGTTTTGGTGTACTCAGCTTAGGTAAAGTCCAATGAAGACGCTGTTTGATAAACCGATACCAATGGTCAGCAGCAAAACGCCTGAGGTAGAGTCGCCAGACTTCTGATAGGGGAGGCATTTCGTCTCCAACCCAGGCTAGCCATAGTGGTTTTGTTACACGTAACGAACCATCACTGTTAAGTCGTTCAACTAGTATTAAGGACATTGAATGTTTAGCTGCAGCTCTAAAGTGTAGCTCGTGCCAAACACGAATTTGTATCCGCCCAAGTTTTGGGTCATTTTGTTCTAAAATTTGGGCAGGGGTTGTCCAAGTACCCGTATCTGAGAGCTTAAACTTATTACCGTGAATACGAGGTCTACCTCTACCAGAGTAAGGAGCTGGAGAACTCCACAAACAGAGGTTTGAGCGTAATCGCATCAGTTTATCTGCTTTGATATCTGCCGTTTTTAATACAAACGGTGCACATCCATACTCGCTGTCCCACAGGCTTATTGGGCGTGAAGGCAAATACTTACATACCTGTTTGAGTTGCCATACTGCCTTAGAGATTGGACTTTCCCAGCTAGTTATTCTTTCATGTCTTAAGGGTAAAGCCCAACTACCAGAATCTTCCGGAACCCAAACAATTGTACTATAACCCTCACCTGGTGCAACTGGTTTGTTGTTTGCGATTCCAGTACAGTAATGTTCATTTGTGCGGTCTTGTAGCGTGACTGCATGGGGTCTTGCCCAGGCTGTATGGTCTCCCGCTAATACAATTCGCTTGTGTGTTGGTATCTGTTCGATGTACAATCGCATTAACTTTTGGCGTTGAGGTCTTGTATCTTGTAGAGCTTCATAAATACTTGACCACTTGCGACGAAATACAGGCGATAGCGACAGGTCTGCAAGACAATATGCTTTACGCGTCAGCAGCACGGCATCCATTAATTCAAAAGTTGCATATGCAGGCTTTACTTAACAAATTGTAAGCGCAGGCGCGAAAATCTTTTAAGTGAGTAATAAAATTCATCGTGAAGTTGAGAGTTGGTCGTTCTTCTCTCATCTTCCAGCGAAGGGGGTCTGCGTTCACCGTAGACTGTCCTTCCAAAATTTTATACTAACGACACTTACATTTCTTTGTTAACGATCGCCATGCAGGGCGGCTCCACAGCTGCGTCGCCACCCTGCTTTTAGTCTCTTGTCTAGCAATAATGATAATCAAAAAGTGGTTGGTAGGAGAGAGGCGAGCGACGCTCGCCTCTCTCCCCTTTAGCAGTATTATCATTATTGTATTTTTTGCCCTATATACGTGTTACATACTTTGAAAGAATTATTGATCGGTTGAGACTAACTCGAGAGAGTATTTTTACCCGTAATTTTAGTTGCTTTCCGTTCCCTTCTATCGCTTTTAGTCTAAACTCCAGTAAAAAAGACCTTTCAAGATTAGAAAAAATATTAAAACAGGCTAAAAAACCATTGGCAGATGCGGCAGCCGTTAATACAACTCGGTGGGCATTGTTAGAAGTTTTGAAAGCCAATGGATTACCAGTAGAAACAGGTTCAGGCGGTTTAACCAAGTTTAATCGCAGTCAACAAATGCTCCAAAAAACTCACTGGCTAGATGCGGCTTGTGTTGGTAAATCAACTCCAATTCTCAATATTAAAGGTATTAAACCATTGTTGCTCACAGCTAATGGTCATGGTAGTAGACAGTCGTGTAGAACCGATAAGTTCGGTTTTCCAAATCGACACGTACCTAGGGAGAAAATACATTTTGGGTTTCAAACTGGAGACATTGTTAAGGCAATTGTTACTACTGGTAAAAAAGTGGGTAATTATGTTGGAAAAGTGGCTATTCGTTCATCAGGCAGTTTCAATATTTCAACCAAGAACGGATTAATTCAAGGAATATCTCACAAATTTTGTAAACGTATTCATGCAAAAGATGGTTATTCGTATGCAATTTAAACCCAAGAAATTGGGAATTGTTCAACTGTTCCTCTCATTGTTTTCGCATTCGCTCAAAGGCATTCAAGGAACGTTTCGTAATTCCCCCTCTATTCCTCCCGCCACCAAACCGAGTACGGTTTTGGTGGGGGTCTCCTGGAGGGTTAGATGAAATCTCAACCGAATTCTCAAGTTAATCTGATAATTGAGCGGGCGAAACAAGAAAATTTTAATGAGAATGAGATTGCCCTATATAATGATTTTTTCGCTGAAGGAGGGATAAAAAATCCTGCTAAGATGACGGAGCAAGATGCCACTAACTTTGTTAATTTTCTAGACAGTTGTGATGCGTCGAACGAATTTGTGGCGATGGCTTTGAATAGGTTGGCGCAGATTGCTCCGGCGAGTGTGATAGCACAAGTACTGGAGAGTGACGCTGATGGTGATGGCTTGACCCTTGCTGAAGAGCTAAAACTTGGGACCAAAGCTACTCAGTATGATACACCTGCCCAGATAGCTGTCGCACAGCAAAGGCAATTTCAGGCTTTTCCATCTAGGAATTCTGAATTTGAACTTTAAGTTTTAATGCATTCTTGCAGGGCTTGGGCAAAGTGCAAAACGGTTTTATCTTGTATTTACCAGAGTAAGCAGTAACTGCTTTCTATCAACTTTTCGACTACTCCAATAGAAGTAAACTCTATCACAATCTAGAAAAAAAACTTATTTTTAATCAAAACATTTTTGATTCTTAACCTAAGTTTGGAAGATTTAGAGAGAAAGGTGCACAAGGCTGATCTCAAGTTTTTGTGCCAGAGATTTTTATTTCTCAATCTTAGGAGAGCGTAGTAGTCGTGGCAAAGAACGTTATTATCATGATTGGAGACGGCATGGGCTGGGAAATGGCTCGTGCTGCTGCTATTTATAAACAAATTCAAGAGGGGAAAACGGGCGCTACCCTAAGTGATTTCTATACTTCTGGGGAAGGTACAGGACTAAGCTACCAAAACTTGACTGGCTACACCCTAGCTACGACTTATGGCACAACTGTTGCCGACAGCAACGGAGTTTACAGTACCGCTAACTCCGCCTTGGATAACTCCGATCCGGTAACAGGAGGTAGTGCGGTTCGTTCTGGTTTCAGCTTTGACCCTGCCTTTAATCCAGGTTCCACAGCAACTGGCGGAGCAAAAGTTAGTGAGGGTGCAGTAGGTAACTTGGTCGGTTATGATCCAGAGCGTGGCGGTATCAACCCCTGGACTCTCGGCACTGACCCAGACTACATCAAGTGGAGCTATCCGGATTCTGCGAACACTGCCACCACCTTGTACACCGGGGTAAAGAGCTATAACAATGCCATTGGTGTAGATATTTTCGAGCAACCCCTCGAAACCATTCTGACAACGGCTAATCTGCAAGGTAAATCCACAGGTCTGGTATCATCAGTACCCATTGACCACGCCACCCCTGGTGCAGCCGCCGCCAGCGTGAACCGCCGTACAAAGTATGATGATGAGTTTCCTAACTTAGACAACATACTTCAGCAAGAATTGCGAATTTATCAGCCAACGGTGTTGCTAGGTGGGGGACATCCAGTATCAAACCCCAGAGACCCTTTACCAGAAGGTGTCGAGCCACCTCGTAGCAATGAGTTCATCACAGAAGAAACTTATCAAGAACTGAGCGCAAACCCTACTAACAACATTTACAATTACACCTTTCTGGAGCGGGGATCTGACGCAGCCACCAAGCTAGCTGAGACTGCTGCTGCTCTTGACCCTAATAAAGGCGATCGCCTACTAGGTTTATATGGCGCTCGTGGGCAGAATGGTAACTTGCCTGTCAGTTCTGCCAATGGGGACTATAGTACGACTGGACTTGATAACTTCAGCGTGTTCACCACTCAAGGAAAGAACCCCGACACTAAGCGACCGCTACTGCCTGGAGAAACAGACGAATCCTTTATTGCCACAGAGGTCAACGAAAACCCGACCCTCAAAGACTTGGCGCAAGGAGCATTAGAGGTTCTGGGTAAGGATCAAGATGGCTTTTGGCTGATGATCGAAGGTGGGGATATTGACTGGTCTGCCCACGACAACAACATGGATAACCTAATTGGCACCGTGTTGGACTTCGACAAAGCTGTTACGTCCGTAATTAATTGGATTGACAACAACGGTGGCTGGGAAAATAACCAGCTGATTGTCACAGCTGACCACGACCACTATCTAACCCTAAATCCGAACTTCCCCTCTTTGGTGCAAAACCTTGGTGGTGAAGCGCTGACGGATTTAGACACACCAGCAGAAGCAGGGCACTTCTGGGGTTCTAACCCCGATGTCAAGTACGGCTGGGGAAATCATTCCAACCGTCCAGTACCAGTTTACTACCAAGGTCCTGACTCGGAAGTGCTTACCAGCTTTGAAGGTCAGGGTTACGAAAGTTATGGCTATCAAATTCCTGGCATACCCGGTCTTGTAGACCAAACCCAAATCTATAGGACCATGCTGGAAGCGGTTACAGGTTCTACAGAAAAGCCCTTGCTACAAGGACCTCAAACCTACTATGGCGATGCTGGTAATGATGTCGTTTACACTGGGCTTGACAATGACACAATCTACGCTGACGAGGGTGACAATAGAATTTTTGTGAACAACGGCGACAACAAGGTGTTTGCTGGTTCAGGCGATGACCTTGTGTATGCTGGCATTGGTAACGATGTTATTTACGTCGGCGAGGGTGATAACACAGTCTTTGCGGGTGCTGGTAACGACGAAATCTACGGTGGCGCAGGAGACGACCAGTTTTATGCAGGTGCAGACGATGACCTGATCTACGCAAGTGAAGGCAACAACATCATCTCTGCGGGAACAGGCAACGATACAGTGTATGTCGGTAGTGGCGAGAATGGCTTTATCCTAAACGCCGGGATTGGTTCTGTCACCGTCTATGGCTTCACGTCCGAAGACTACATTAGTCGTGGCGGTGGTCTAACTGCCCCCAGCACAACCACTCTTCCTCCCGATCTAAGTTTTAGCATCAGCGGTAATGACACCCTGATCAGTGTGGGTGATGACCTGCTGGCAACCCTAAAGTGGACGCAACTTGACACCGTGACTATCGTCTAGTCCTATTTTTAACTGGGGAGGTCTTCATTCCCCAGTTTCATCTTAATTTATGGCGATCAATTGCATAAAAGTAGTTACTCATAGTTAACCACGACTGGCAACACTGTATTTTGGACTAATGCTGTCAACAGAGCAACGAATTTCTGTCAATCCAAGGAAAATTGATTGAAAACGAGGGGTAAAAACTTAGCAGCCAAGAAATAGTGAAGACAGAAAATTTGTGATTGTTTGTCTGAGCTTCTCAAGCTGTCTTATAGCAGGACTTCAAAGGCTTTTCTATGGGGTGTCTGTAGTGCCTCGGTTGGCGGTGGCGGTAATTCTTCATCGATCACGCGCCAACGGTATCTGTTGCTACTTACACCCGGAATAGCAACAAGCCCTCTAGTACACCAAGTTTCCAGTACCGCGCAGCTGACGTAAGGAATTTATACAATAGGGACAGTCGCAGCTAAATAACTGAATTGCAGCGTTGCTTTCCTCCTCAGTAAAGTTCAACATGGCAACATTCTGCTCTGATGTTCCTGTAGTAACGGTTGTTGAACGTACAGGGGGAGCACCTGGCTTTCTTTCTGAATCTTTAATGCAAACAAAAGCGTAGTTACCGTGGGGATGAGTGATACAGGTACGACCATCGTTGGTGTGCATTAATCGCTGGGTAGTAGTAGCAGCGTGGGCAGGATTGATGATTCCTAGCGTAGACATCAGCGATGCAAAAACTGTAGAGCTGGAAAGCAAATTCAGTACAAGTTTTCTGTTCATGGGCTTCCTTAAAAACGTGCCTGACCGCTCAGGTTATTCGATTCACTGTCAAAAATCAAGTGAATTTTTTCCTGAAATAATCTAGTTTGACAATGCTCGTCACACGTTTGTTTCCGTCGATAGCATTGATTCCAGAAAAGTTGTCACGAAGCTAACCTGCCCTCCTCCCTAATTTCGCTTACGCCACCGCCACTTACTTACGCAGGGAAACCCTCCTGCAGTAGTGGCTCTCAATTTCGGATAGAGGGCGTTATCTCCTTGTTCCGGCAACCTCGCCCACCATATGGCGGGTGGGGAATTTCGCGGAAGAAAGTTAAAAACAGGTTTTTACATTTTTGAGTTTTGGATTGCTTACCGCTGAAGCTGCTGAAGGAGGGCTTGTGTTTGCTGATACCCTTGGGTATTTCCTTGCTGTTGAAACAGCCTTGCAGCCAGCTCCAAATCAGCAACAGCGCTCTTGTTGTTTCCTAAAGCATATTGAGCAAGTCCCCGGTTGCCATAGGCATCAGCTAGGTTGGGGTTTATATTGAGGGCCGAATTAAAGTTTGCTATGGCTTGCTGATGATTTCCCTGTCTATAATTGGCAAGCCCCAGATTGTAGTAGGCATCTGGTGAGGTTGGATCAATTTTTATTGTCTGGTTAAAGTCGGCGATCGCTTTGGTGATATCTCCCAGCTGTGCATGAACAGTCCCCCGACCGCTATAAGCATCCGCATGGTTGGGATTTAGCCGCAGCGCCCAGTTAAAGTCGGTAAGCGCTGCTTTCAAGTCTCCTAACTGAGATTTTGCTAGCCCTCGTAGGCAATAACCCTCGTAATATTTAGGTTTCAATTGTACTACAGAGTCAAAATCTTCAATAGCTCCATTGAAATTGCCTTGCTTAAGCTTTTGCACTCCTTGGTTATAGTATTCCTGAACATTTGTTTGCTGGAAGCGAATTTGTGGTGATTGTGCAGAGATAGCAGCAGGCAATCCACCTACTACACTCGTTATTCCCAGGATTGCAATTGTTTTATGAATGTAGTTCATGGCTTGACTTTCTCCGTGCTAGAAATACGAGGTAGATTTGCACAGAAGTATTCCCGATTACGAATATTGTATACGAGTCAAACAAATTAAGGGACAAGATGTAGCCAACCCAAAAGACTTTGTAATAGTAACTCTGTATTTAAACCGACGATAACAATTGCAACTCCCCAGGCTAAACATTTGAGCCACAGCGGATTCACAAACTCACCCATTAAGCGGCGGTTACTCGTAAACATTACCAATGGAATGACTGCAAACGGTAACTGTAAGCTGAGGATAACTTGACTGAGAACTATGAGGCTGCTTGTACTATTTTCTCCAAATAGAATAATAGTAATTAATGCTGGAACGATAGCAAGCAAACGGGTTACCAGGCGGCGTAACCATGACGGAAAGCGAAAGTGCAAAAATCCTTCCATCACAATCTGCCCTGCTAGGGTTGCTGTCAGTGTTGAACTTTGTCCAGAAGCAAGTAAGGCGATGCCAAAAATAGCACTCGCAGCACTAACTCCTAACAATGGTGAAAGTAGTTTATAAGCATCTTGAATTTCTGCCACATTTTGATTACCTGAAAAATGAAACGTTGCAGCAGACACAATTAAAATTGCTGAATTGATAAATAGTGCCAACGACAGAGCAAAAGTTGAATCAATAGTGCCAAACTTAATCGCTTCCCATCGCTTTTCAGGCATTGGTTCCCAATCGCGTGTTTGCACAATGGAGGAGTGTAAATATAAGTTATGAGGCATCACCGTTGCCCCTAAAATGCCGATGGAGATGTAAAGCATTTCTGGATTCTGTAAAATTTCTCGCTTGGGCAAATATCCCAACAAAATTCCCCCTATATCAGGTCTAGAGAAAAGAATTTCTGCTGTGAAACAAATGCCTACAGTTGCTACCAGCATAATCACCAAAGCTTCTGTATACCGAAAGCCTTTACCTTGTAGAAATAGCAATACAAGGACATCCAGTGCGGTGATGCATACACCCCACACTAGAGGAATCCCAAATAGGAGTTGCAGGGCAATAGCACTTCCGAGTAGTTCCGCCAAGTCACAAGCGGCAATGGCAATCTCACACAATAGCCATAAACAAAAGCTGACCCGTAGGCTGAAATAATCCCGACAAGCCTGTGCCAAATCTCGCCCTGTGGCAACACCCAAACGCACACACAAAGATTGCAGTAATATCGCCATTAGGTTCGACAGCAGAATCACTGTCAACAGGGTGTAGCCAAACTTAGCTCCCCCAGCGATGTCAGTTGCCCAGTTTCCAGGGTCCATATATCCAACTGAAACCAGATACCCTGGTCCTCCATAAGCTAGCATCTTGCGCCAAAAGCTACTACTGTTTGGGATAGAAATGCTACGGTGAACTTCAGGAAGACTGGGTCTATTTTCAGGATGAGCCATTGGTTTTGCTGTTTGATAATCTCATATTCTTTTCATAATTTCAGAAAATGTGCTACAAGCATCAACCGTAGGGTGTATAGATACAAAGGGAAACATTACATCTACACTCGCACAGTCAAGACTGTATTCATTGATGTATTGTACTAACATGACGGATTGTTGCGCTTTTATATAACCATTGAGAGACTCAAACCTGAAAAAATCTGAAGTTTGTAAATAATCTTTTACAATTCTTTGACAATTAGGAGTTGCTTAGGTGAAAGAAATATTAAAGTCCTTACTTTACTTCATCTGGGCTGGCTTGTTTGAGATAGGCGGTGGCTATTTCGTCTGGCAATGGTTAAAAGAAGGAAAGCCTCTGTGGTGGGGAATTGCGGGAGGTATTGGGTTAGCTCTATACGGTATCGTCGCGACTCTCCAGGCTGCAAACTTTGGTAGAGTTTATGGGTTCTTGGCAGCTTTTGGTGATCAACACGGAAACTCGTTTTAAGGCAGAGGGCAGAGGGCAGACGGCAGAAGGAGGGAGAAGGAAGAAGGAAAAAGGATATAATTAAATTACTAACTTCAAACTTCCGACTTCAAACTTATGACAACAACTGCCAGCGTTGGCGATAAAGTAGTATGTCAATTATTACCCGGTAAAGCTCTTTTTCAACTTGAAAATTGCCAATTGGACGAAGTAACTCATCAAATTACTTTAATAGCGTCCTCAACAAAAACTATTGCTCAGTGCCCACTGTGTCAACAGCTAACCCATCGAGTTCATAGTCGTTACTCGCGCAAATTAACTGATTTACCGTGGGCAGATTACAGGATTAGTTTACATTTGCGGGTGCAGAAGTTTTTTTGCATCAACGCACGATGTAAAAGGCGTATTTTTACAGAGAGATTAGGTGGCGTAACCGCGCCTTGGGCACGAAAGACGAAAAGATTAGCTGAAAAATTGACGGCTATCGGTCTAGCGTTGGGTGGTAACGCAGGGGTTCATTTGAGCAAAAAGTTAGGTTTTGTCGTGAGCCGAAATACCTTGCTGCAAATGGTACGTAGAATACCCTTGCCCCCGGTGATAACGCCAGTAACTCTTGGGGTAGATGATTTCGCTTTTCGTAAGCATCACACCTATGGCACGATACTAGTTGATCTGGAGCAAAGCCGACCAATTGCTTTACTTAAAGATCGCGAATCCGAAACCTTGAGTGCTTGGTTGCAAGCTCATCCCGGAGTTAAGACGGTTTCGCGAGACCGCTCAAAAGCTTATGAAAAAGGCATTCGTCAAGGGGCACCTCAAGCCATTCAGGTGGCAGATCGCTTTCATCTGTTGCAAAACTTATCTCAAACGCTTGAGCAAGTCTTTGGTACTCACGCTTCGGCGCTTAAAGAAGTGGAAAAACAAGTCTTTAGTACTGATACTAAAGTGCTAAAAGAGGTGGAAACAGCACACAACCTTTCCCTAATTGCTGAGGCTAATCCCTGCCCAGTTGTGCCAAGGTTTCCCCAAAACACATCTTTAAAAAGAAAAGTCCAATCCGCCAAGGCACGGGCCAGACGGAGGGACATCCATGAGCAAGTTTGGAGCCTACGGTCTCAAGGCTTATCAGGGCAAGCAATCGCTCAAGAACTGGGAGTGTCTAAAACTACCGTATTTAATTACTTGCGTAGCTCAACTTTTACCGAACGTCACGAACGTAGCGACCAAGGTCTGAGCCTTCTCAACCCTTATCATGATTACCTTCTCAGTCGGTGGAATAGCGGCTACTACAATACCCAAAAACTATTTGAAGAAATTGTTATGGCG
Organism: Scytonema sp. PRP1; assembly: GCF_036697665.2. Taxonomy (NCBI): domain Bacteria; kingdom Bacillati; phylum Cyanobacteriota; class Cyanophyceae; order Nostocales; family Scytonemataceae; genus Scytonema; species Scytonema sp. PRP1. Next base: position 53,985 of record NZ_JBAHYJ020000024.1, read on the forward strand.
GGCTATACCGGCAGTTATGCCACGGTCGTTCGGTTCACTCGTTATCTGAAGAGATCGCCTGGATTTGAACCGAGAAAAAGTTCAGCTCTAGACGCTTTCCCCAGGGTCAGATCTTCTTCCCAACGTGCTCTCACCCCCAGTCGAGTAACGGCTTTAGTCTTGCGACGACCGGAATTAACAAAGCCTAATGAGCGTGAAGTGCTCGCTCGACTACAAACAGCCCATTCGGATTTCGAGTCAGCCATTGAGCTAGCTCAACAGTTTGCAGTTCTTGTGCGTCAACGCCTGCCGTCAGAGCTCGAAGCTTGGTTAGATAAAGCTAAAAACAGCTCAATTTCTTTGCTGCGAAATTTTGCTCTCGGTTTAGAGTCTGACTACAATGCTGTCGAGGCGGGAGTAACGCTTTTGACGAGTAATGGCCCAGTTGAAGGACACATCAACCGTCTGAAGATGATCAAGCGCCAAATGTTTGGTCGAGCCGGACTTGATTTGTTAACTCGACGATTTTTATTAACCACAACAAAGGTATAATTCTTAATACTTCAAACTTATTTTCCTCTACCTTCAAACTTCAATTATGAGTTATAGAAATCAGTTTATTTGGCAACGAGCAGTTAAGCTTGCTATTAATTGCTACAAATTTACCCAACTATTTCCTAAGTCGGAATTGTATGGATTGACAAGTCAAATACGACGTTCGTCTGTATCTGTAGCATCGAATATAGCTGAAGGTTATGGTAGACGTTCAAAACAAGAATACATACAGTTTTTACATATTGCATTAGGTTCTTTAAGAGAACTCGATACACAATTAATCATTGCTAAGGAAGTAGATTTAGCTGAGAATAACCTTTTTACTCCAATCATGAACGAAGTTGAGGAAATGCAAAGTATTTTAGTTGCTACCTTAAACAAGCTCAAAGATTGAAATTATCCTTCTTCCTTCTTCCTTCTTCCTTCTCCCTCCTTCTGCCGTCTGCCCTCTGCCCTCTGCCTTAAAACGAGTTTCCGTGTTGATCACCAAAAGCTGCCAAGAACCAGTTTATGCTGGAAAAGGCGGCGTATTTATAGCAATGGCAATGCTTTGGGGTTGGAAGGTAGATGGGGTAGCTCCAGACCGCTATGATATGCTCGGAGCTTTTTTGGCGTTACTGAGTGTATTGATTATCATGTATGTGCCGAGAACATAGAAAAAAGGAATTTTGGCACTAATACCTTCCTAATATCGTCTTTTCAGAGGTGTTCCCCCTGCTCTCAAAAATGCTTTTCTTGTTTTTTTGTGTAGAGAAGCACAACTTTTGCAGTGTATTTTATACACTCTTGTCAAGAAGAACGCTTATCGTATATCTTTTTGCAATCAAGCGGCAGAATACCCTTTGATTGATGAATTACCCAAATTAATTATGGGAGGTCAAAAATGACTGCTTTTTCTCGTCCTTCAGTGTTCCAGAAAACCGCAGATGTTACCCTATCCAAGCCTGTGCAGGTAACGCTTTATATGCTGCTATCAACTCTTACGATCTGGACTGTATTCTTCTCTACCTATCCTGCGGTTCACAACACAGCACACTCAGTGCGTCATCACACTTTAGGCGTTGCGTGTCACTAAATTGTCATAATTCCATTACTTTTTAGGGATATTACGCAATGCTTTGATACCCAACAAACTAATGGCGCAGGCAATGGCACGGATTTCGTGCCAATGTTTAAGGTGGAAATAATTTTAGGTTATGTAGAGATGCTTTGTATCCTTTCTCTACATCGCCTTCTCTTGATGTCATATCATGTCTGATTTCTAACCAATTTTTTCCTGGAATTCCTCTAGTCCACACTCAATAAAGGCTCATGAGATAGGGTAAGTTTCACCTGCTACTGTCAAGGTGTCAGTCGCACTCATATACAAGATTTTTGCACTTCCCGTAAGGTTTTATGAAAAAATATCGACTGTTTGGGGTTATCAGTGGTGTTTGCATCGTGTTGTCAATTCTTTATTCCTTTGTAGGAGTTTCTCAAACCCCTGCACCCAAAGTGCTACTCACCACCAACCCACCCCTAGAACGTATTATCCCCTTTGAAGCAGAAGCACAAAGAGAACAATCTCCCGTTACTCTAACATTCCTTGCTGTTGATGCTGCGAGTAAACCGTTAGAAAATGCTCTCATTAGCTTACAAATTCTGACACCGCCGACGAATCCGTTGTTGACAACAGATTTTCCGATTGTCGAGGGAACAAAACTACTGCAAATGAAGGCAGTTGCACCTGCTGGTAAGCTAGAAATTCAACAGATGTTACCCATCCGTGGTAACTACCAACTGCGGGTGAATGTATCACCTTTAATCGCAAATGCTTTTGCTCCCTACGAGCAAACCTTGAATCTGAATGTCCGGGAAAATCCAGTCAAATATAAATATTTTGCTGTCGTTGCAGCTATTTTACTCTCAGTTGGATTGTTAGGTGGTTGGGTTATTGGCGGACAAGAACAACTGCGACAAGGGGAAATTGCGCCGCAGTCAGTGCGTCTGTTATTAAGTGGCTTAACAGTGATAGCTATAGTTACTCTATTGTTTATCAATATTAGTGCAGAAGTCGCAGAAGCTCATGGCAGCGGACACAATAGCGGTACAGAAGCTATTGCACCATCAGTCCAAAAATCTCAGGGGGTGGAAGTCCAGCTTGAGGGAGATAAAAATGCGACTGTTGGAAAACTTGCTAATTTAACGCTACAGGTGAAAGATGCCGCTACAGGACAACCCATCAAAGATGTAGCGTTGCACGTAAAGGCGATCGCTCTGGAACATGGTTTAACAGTTTTTACCTACAAAGGTGTTGCTGACTCTGAAGGTAAATTAACATGGCAGGAACAATTTTTTGATGGTTCACCTCATAAAGTCGAGGTGGAAGCAACTCCTCTAAGCGGATTATTGCGTCAATTTACACCAGTGAAAGTGGCACAGTCAGTTGAAGTAGAGGGGATTGCACCACCAATGTCTGTCCGGTTGCTTGGTTTATTTTACTTTACTGCTTTTGTGGGCATTGGTATGGTGATTGGATTGCTGATACAGTCGAAGCTCAAGCCACAAGCAAGGACAAACTAGTAGCACTAGCGCTTTACCATATGCCGTACCAATATTCCCAAAATGCCCAGTCCTAAGACTACTGATACTGCGAGCGCAGGAATATTCCACCCTTGTTTAGTTGCGCTAGTTTTCTTTGACTGGGCTAATTGCTTGGATGGAAGGGATGCTACATTAGCACTAGCTGCCACCGTGACATCATACTTCAACTGAAACGGCTGAAAATTGCCTTCTGTTTTGGGAGTGCAGCTTAACTCCAACTGATAAATTCCAGTATTGGGAAAGACAATATCCGCTCCGGGAATACCTTGATATTTTTCAACAGCAATAGGTTTGACAGCAGGCTTTTGCACTGGTGAGTCGCCCCCTTTGCGAGGTTGGGAGTAAACAGCCATTTGACAATTAGCTTCCTCCAGCGGCAGGATTTTCCCTCCTTTACGAGTAAGGGCAATCCAAGCTCTGGCAGGTTCCCCAGCTTTGGGATTGTGGTTAGGTTCAATGTGCCAGGTGGCTGCCACATCCCCTGATACCTGAATGTTGTGGGCTACAGCAGGCGTAACAAATGAGGCTAGAAACAGTGTCCAGCCTAGAGTTTGATTGATACCTGATAGGTGAGGCATAAAATTTTATTTAAAACTTTGCCATAAAGTAACTGCTTGCGTCAAAAGACAAGCTGTCAAACTTCACTTTATTTATAAGAGCAATTAAAACTTCCGTTTCAACTTTGATAAGACGTGTAGGAGCCACTCAGTAGGAGCCTAAGGGCTGATGACGATTCTTGTAGAGTTTGTTACTGTTAGCTCTGAATCAGCGTTGAGTAACCGTGATGAGTAGTCGAACAGCACGCTCCTACGCTTTCCTGTCGATTGCCGCTGCAATCGTCACTATCGCCCTGAAGTTTGGAGCTTACCTGCTAACGGGGTCAGTGGGGCTGCTTTCAGATGCGATTGAGTCAATTGTAAATCTAGTGGCAGCAGTGGTGGCACTGTGGGCATTGACCTATGCTGCCAAACCAGCCGATGCTGAACACACCTTTGGGCATTCCAAAGCTGAATACTTCTCCAGTGGTGCAGAAGGTGCGTTGATTGTAGTGGCAGCCATTAGCATTGCTTTTGAAGCCTGGGGACGCTTGCTGCATCCAGAACCACTCACACAACTTGGACTGGGGTTGGCACTCTCGCTGTTTGCAACAGCCATCAACGGCGTTGTTGCCTTTGTCTTGCTACGGGCGGGACGGCGATTACGTTCTATTACACTTCGGGCTGATGCACACCACTTATTCACCGATGTATTGACTTCAGGTGGTGTCGTACTTGGAATTTTCCTCGTCAAGGTAACAGGCGCTCTGGTGCTTGACCCAATTGTCGCACTTTTGGTGGCAGCAAATATTGTTTGGACAGGATTTCGTTTGCTGCGGGAAACCGGTAGCGCGTTACTGGATGCAGCTTTGCCTAAAGAAGAAATTGACGCAATCCTCCTTATTTTCAACGAGTATAAACGCCAGGACATTCAGTTCCACGCTCTGCGAACCAGGATTGCTGGAACGCGCCGATTTGTTTCATTCCATGTCCTTGTGCCTGGAGCTTGGACAGTGCAGCAAGGGCATGATTTGTGCGAAGCGATTGAGCTTGCCATCAGCAGGGCACTGCCTCTAACCCACGTTACAACGCACCTCGAACCTCTGGAAGATCCAGCCTCTTGGGAAGATCAGGAATTGGAGCGTCCCAGTAATCAGTAGATGCAAGGATGATCGGATAATTACTATCCAACTATGGTTGGATAAAAACCTAGAGAAATCTACTAACCTTTGGATCTGATGAAGTGGTTGCAAGTGTTGCAACTCACTGTTGGTATTTGTGTAGTAGTGTGATTCGCTACATTTAGATTTGGTTAAGCTCCTTCCCAAATTGCCGCAGCCGCAAACACTAAGAATAGCACCCCACCGATAGCAGTGACCATGCGTTCAGAAATTCTTCCGGCAATTAAACGTCCACCCATTACAGCAATCACAGTACAGATAGTGTGTCCCAAGACGGCACCGAGAGTAACCCCTAATGCATTGTTGGATGCTGCTAGCGTGACTGTAGCAATTTGAGTGCGATCTGCTGAAAGCAGCAGCGCTTCGCTATCGCCCCACTCAGCTAGAAAAGTCATGATGAAACTTTCTATCAGCACCGCCAGAGTACTACTACTGTTTTTGAGATTCTTTTCGCTCTGTTCAACCGCTGCCTTTGCCTCTCCAACAACCTCGTCGCCAGCAAATGCTGACATTCGGCTTGCTTGATAAAGCAGCTTGATACCGAACAGCAAAAACAGTCCAATGGCTGCATAGTGGGTGTAGATTTTGGGTAAAAAGGCAATAACTTGTCCAAGCGCAACCGACAGAATCGTCATTGCTGCTAATGCCCCAATCACACCAGCAAAAACCAGCTTCCTCGAATGACGCATTGACAGGATGACGGCAATAAAGAAAGTCTTGTCACCCAACTCAGAAATTGTAATTAGTAATAAACCTGCTGTGAACGCTGCTAGCACACTCAGTCTCCTCAGAATTGACAGTAATTCATCTGAGTGAGCCTGATGAGCGTGCCAACACTTCACCAAGCTCACATTCAGATGTGAACTCGAGTGTTGGTCTCGCTTCTCAAGCCTAAATACTTAACTCAATCCTATTTTTAGATTGAGCTAAATATCAAAAACTTACTACCCAAACCAGGCAAATTGCCAGTATGTTGATTTGGGCAACTGGTTGAGCAAGTAACCAGCAGCTACTCCCCTTCAATCAGGATTTATCATAACATTAAGAAACTGAAAAAAACGAAATCTTTTTAAGAACTTTAAGAGCTAGAAGCTTTACAGAGAATATTTTTCTTTCATATTTCTTTCATTTTTAGAAAATTTTGTTTCATTTTCAATTCACTTTTTTCTCATAAGTATGAACGAAAAAAATGGTTTTGAAACTTACGGCAGTCTTTACAATCAGGCAATCAGGCGTCTAACCGTTTGACTTATCTAAATGTTCTACCGAACAGCGATACAGGTTGAGGAGATGACTGTCAGCCAAGCTGTAATAGACGTTTCGACCTTCCCGGCGGTAGTTAACTAAACGCATGGCTTTTAATAATCGCAGTTGATGACAAACGGCTGATTCCGTCATTTTCGTCAATGCGGCTAAATCACAAACACACAACTCCTGGTCAGCCAAAGCTGATACAAGGCGTAGGCGGTTTGTATCTGCCAGCACTCCAAAAACTTCTGCCATCTGTTGTGCTTTGTCTGTTGGCAGAATTTGCACTTTTGAGGAGCGTACATGATCTAGATGTACCACATGAGTGTCACACTTTGGTGCATCAGAATTCGTGAGATTATCCAAGTCTTGCTTTGTCTTGCGCTTGTTCATGGTGTCCTTAGTAGAAAATGGTTCTCAATTTCAATAGTAGCTAAAATAAGTACAGTTGTACAGTTGAATAGTTATTCAATTGTTGTATTAGAATATTGGCAGTTAACTTTGTAGTCCTTTCTCTAAAGCTGCCATGACTCAAACTCCTTTTCTCAAGACTCAGCTTTTACAAGTTGATGGTATGGACTGCGGAAGCTGTGCTAAGACAATTGAAGCCAGTTTGCTTTCATTACGCGGTGTAACAGAAGCAACTGTTAGCTTTGCAACTGCAAAAGTCAAAGTTTCCTATGACACTAAGCTCTTGAGCGAAACTGAAATTAGAAATCGCATAACTGCTTTGGGTTATACGGTTAAACTGAGTGGTGAAGCAAAGCCGCATAATCACACCCACTGCTGTGACAACAACCACACCCATGTTGAGGTGGTACCTGCTAAAAAGCTACAGGCACAAATCGGGGGGATGGATTGTGGCAGTTGTGCCAAAACAGTTGAAGTTGGCTTGCAGCAAATAACAGGCGTTTTGGAGGCATCGGTCAGCTTTGCTACAGGAAGAATGCAAGTATCTTATAATCCGCAACTCCTTAGCGAGACGGCAATTTATGACCAGGTTAGAGCTTTAGGTTATACGGTTGAACACAGTCGTGAGGTAGAGCCGCACCATCATTCTCATTCCTGTTCTAGCAACCACGACCACGAACATGATGACCACGAACACGTTGAAGTGGCTTGTGCTAAAAAGCTACAAGTGAAAGTAAACGGAATGGATTGCGGCAGTTGTGCTAAGACGATTGAGGTCGGCTTGCAGCAAATGGCAGGGGTAACAGATGTATCGGTTAACTTTGCCACCCAACGATTGCAACTATCCTACGACCCGCAACTGGTAAGTGAAACAGCAGTCTACGACCGGATTAAAGGTCTGGGATATACGGTTGAGGAGAGTCTTGAGGCAAGTTCCTACCATCATACCCACGACGATTGCCACGACCATAATCATGACCACAACCACGCTCATCCAGTCGCCAAACCGACGAAAAAACACGACTCAGCAACCTGGAAATTTTGGATTGCGAACCGCCGGGGACAGAGTGTCATTTTAGCGGGAGTAGGGTTAATTCTGGGCTTACTTGCTCAACATTTAGCGCTACCCGTCTGGATAGCACGGGGTTTTTATGGTGTTGGTATAGTAGTTGCTGGCTATCCCATTGCACGGGCTGGTTTGTTTGAGTTGCGCTTGCGCCGCGCTGATATGAATCTGCTGATGACGATTTCAGTTATTGGGGCAGTTATTTTAGGGGATTGGTTTGAAGGAACGCTTGTCCTGTTTTTGTTCTCTTTAGGCACAACGCTGCAAGTTTTTACCTTTGGTCGCACGCGCAATGCAATCAGCGCCCTGATGAATTTAACGCCACCGACTGCTACGGTTAAGCGGGGGAGTAAAGAAGTTACAGTTCCTGTTGAAAGTGTTCAAGTGGGAGAAATTTTGACGATTCGACCAGGACAGCGCGTGGCGTTAGATGGTATTGTCGTTTCTGGTACAAGCGCTATTGACCAATCCCCGATTACAGGAGAGTCAATCCCAGAAGATAAAGAAAGAGGCGATACGGTTTATGCTGGGACGTTAAATCAGTCAGGCTTTTTAGAAGTTAAAGTTACCCATACATCTAATGATACGACCGTTGCTAAAATTATTCATTTGGTAGAAGAAGCCCAAGGAAGTCGCGCTCCCACGCAGCAGTGGGTGGATCGATTTGCAGAAGTTTACACCCCGATTGTGATTTTGATAGCGATCGCTATTGCTGTCATTCCACCTTTGGCGTTTGCCCAATCTTTTAATGTTTGGCTCTATCGGGCGCTGGTGATGCTCGTAATAGCCTGTCCTTGTGCCTTGGTGATTTCTACTCCTGTTTCGATTGTCAGTGCCATCGGTGCTGCAACTCGGCAGGGAGTATTATTCAAAGGGGGTAATGCACTGGAAACAGCCGGGCATCTGACTAGCCTTGCCTTTGATAAAACTGGCACCCTTACACAAGGTTTACCCGTTGTGCAGGAAGTTTATGACCTTGGGAAGGTAAGTACAAATGTAGTGTTACGGATTGCAGCTTCCCTTGAGCAATTCTCAGAACATCCACTAGCAAAGGCAATTGTAGCAAACGCTCGCTTAGAAGGGATAGAGTTAGAAACACCTGTTAACTTCACAGCCTTACCTGGTAAAGGCATTCAGGCAAGCCTTGGTGAAGTTTTATACTTTGTTGGCAATCGACGGTTATTCACAGACTCTGGTATTCGCTTGTCTGGTGAAGCTGAATCTCTGTTGGCTGAAATTGAACAGCTCGGTCAAACCCCAGTGCTGGTAGGAACGACTCAAGGATTATTGGGAGCGATCGCCCTTTCGGATGGACTGCGGTTAGAAGCAACGGAGGCGGTGCGACAGCTCAAGCGCTTTGGGCTAAAGCGGTTGGTAATGCTAACGGGCGATCGCACTGCTGTTGCCAAGCAGATTGCCCAACAAGTAGGAATTACAGAGTATCGAGCAGAGTTGTTACCCGAAGATAAGCTTCAAGCAATTGAACAGATGCGTCGAACAGGGGTGGTAGGTATGATTGGAGATGGTATTAATGATGCTCCTGCTTTGGCAACTGCGGATATTAGTTTTGCAGTTGGTGGAATCGATATTGCCCTGGAGACAGCAGATGTTGTGCTAGTCGGTAGCGACCTCAGACGGCTTGCTTATGCTGTGGATTTAAGCCGCCGTACTGTATCTGTCATTCAACAGAATGTGGTCTTTTCTTTGGTAACAAAGGGTTTATTCCTGCTGTTAGGGACTTTTGGTTTTGTTGGGTTAGCGATCGCCGTTTTAGCAGATACAGGAACCTCTCTGCTTGTGACTGCAAATGGAATGCGGCTATTTAGAACAAAGACTGTTGAGAATTAGGGGTAAAGTAGCAACAGAGCCATATGGGGCAAGATTATTTTTGAACTAATAATCTTAACGCCATATTAAATTTTAGCATATTTGTTGAAGGAACGCCGAAAATTTCACACTAATTTCATTCCCATGTGGAAAACTAGTGTAAGGGCAGTCCTATTAGGATGAAAAACTTGCTATCCTTCCCCAACACTCAGCAACTATAGCAGGACGCAAATGCCAAACTTAAGCTATTACTCTAGTTCCTCAGTACTTAAGGAAATTCCTGATAATGCACAACCTTGAACGTTGCCAAACATCTACGACGCTCCGTTGTATTTCTGGAGGTCTCCTGAGCCTGCTCCTGTTAACTGCTCCCACAGTAGTTTTAGCCCATGGTGGAGACGGAGACGAATTTCAAGGAGGAAGCGAAACCAGTCAAAGTGGTGGATCTGTTAAAGTAGATGCCTCAACGGCTAAACAGCTAGGAATCAAAGTCGAGCCAGTGAAACGTCAGCAGCTAGCTGTGGGAATTAAAACCACTGGTCAAATTGAAACTCTGCCTAGTCAAAAAGTGGAAGTGACTACCCCAATTTCTAAGGCGAAAGTGGTTGAGTTGTTGGTAGAACCTGGTGCAGTCGTGAAAAAAGGTCAACCCGTAGCTGTTGTCACCAGTCCTGACTTGGTGGAACTGCGGGTAAACTCTCAGGAAAAACTTGCTGAAGGTCAGGCTGATTTGCAGCAAGCGCAAGCTGACTTACAACTAGCTCAACAAAACTATGAAAAATATCAGCAGATAGCCGCATCGGAAATAGCCTCTGCACAGAGTCAGGTAGCCTTTGCTCAAGAAAAGTATGAGAAAGATAAAGTAGTAGCTGATGCAGGCGCTCTCCCCCGTCGCAACGCCCTAGAATCCCAAACCCAACTGGCAGAAGCCAAAGCAGAACTGACCAAAGCTTCAAGCCGCCGGGACGTTATTGATGCTGAAAATAAACTCAAACGTGCTCAATCAGCCGTTGAGGTAGCAAAAAAACGTATTCAACTCAGTAATACTAATTATGAAACTCGGTTGCAACAACTAGGAAATAGTGCTAATGCTAAGGGACTAGTGACGGTGATGGCTCCGATTTCTGGCAGGGTGGCTGACAGAGAAGTTACCATTGGTCAATCCTTCGAGGATGCAGGTGGCAAATTGATGACGATTGTGAATGACAGTCGGGTTTATGCCACTGCAAATATTTATGAAAAAGACTTGGGAAAGGTAAAGACGGGTCAACGGGTAAGCTTGAATGTGGCTTCTGTGCCTAATCGCACCTTCACTGGACGAATTGCCGTGGTAGGTTCGGTGGTGGAAGGCGAAACACGGGTAGTCCCTGTGAAAGCCGAAATAGATAATCCCGGTGGAGTTCTCAAGCCAGGGATGTTTGCAGAACTAGAAGTTTTAACAGACCAAAAATCGGCAGCTACCTTAGCAATTCCCAAATCTGCTGTGGTAGAGGCAAATAATAAAACAATGGTCTACGTACAACAAAAAGATAATGCTTTTGAGTCACATGAAGTGACATTAGGTCAAACGTCTGGGGATTTCGTAGAAGTCACCAAAGGTCTATTAGAGGGGGATATGATTGTCACCCAACGTGCGCCGCAACTTTATGCACAGTCTTTGCGGGGTGATAGTAAATCTAAGGAAGAAGAGCATTCGCATAAGGAAGGGGAGAAAAAGGAACAAGGGAATTCGCATTCAGAAGAGACTAAGGCTGAAGCTCACAACTTCGGGCTACCTTTATGGTTAATCGGAGCATTGGGAGGAACGGTAATTGCCACTGGTGCTTTCATGACAGGTAGTTTCTGGTCTAGTCGTCGTACCCGTTCCCGGATAGTAGCGATGGACAACATTAAGTACGACGCGACTCCTTATGAAACAGAAATTCATATCGATAACCACAAGCAGCCAACCTTATCTACTTCTGCTAAACAGGATGAGGAGCGTGAAAACCCTCATCAGCCCCACTGATGAGAAATAACTATGACGAATGCTGTTACCAAATGGATAGTTGTTGAAAAAGGCAGAGGAGGAGAAGTAAGTTTTGAAGATTGATTTTATCCCCTAAATTCCTTGTGACTCTACCTATTTAAAAATCAATATATGCTTGATTCTATAGTTAAATGGTCTATCGCCCAGCGCTGGCTGGTAGTTCTTGCTTCCATCCTCATATCTCTTTGGGGCTTTAATGTCCTGACTCAAATGCCGCTGGATGTGTTTCCCAGCTTTTCTCCGCCACAAGTCGAAATTATGACTGAAGCCCCAGGACTTGCACCAGAAGAAGTAGAGTCGCTGGTGACTCGTCCCATAGAAAGTGCAATCAACGGAACTCCCGGACTTGAAGCGTTACGCTCCTCTTCAGCTGTAGGTCTTTCTGCTGTAAGAGCTACCTTCAGCTGGGATACGGACATTTACCGCGCTCGCCAATTGGTGACAGAACGATTGCAACAAGCACGCAGCCAGCTACCGCAAGGCGTAGAAGATTCAGAAATTCTTCCCGTTAGTTCTGCTTTAGGATGGACTGTCAAATACGCCTTCACCTCCGAAACCACTCCAATAATGGACGTATGGCGTATTGTCAACTGGCAAGTAAAAAACCGCTTGCTAGCTGTCCCTGGTGTTAGTAATATTGTCATATTTGGTGGAGACGAGCGTCAGTATCAAGTGCTGGTTAATCCAGCGAAACTAAGAGCATTTAATGTTTCTCTAGATGATGTCACTAAAGCGGCACAGGCTGCTAACGCCAATGCGCCAGGAGGATTTTTAATAACTCCCGACCAAGAGACATTGGTTCGAGGGGTAGGGCGGATTCAATCTATTGAGCAGCTAAAGAAATCAGTTATTAAAGCTAAAAATGGCACACCTGTACTCTTAGAACAGGTGGCTGACGTACAAATTGGTGCAGCACTCAAACGTGGCGATGGCAGTTTTGCAGGCAAGAAAGCAGTAATTTTGACCATCAATAAGCAACCAACTGCGGATACACCAAAAGTCACAAAGGCAGTTGAGACAGCAATAGAGGAAATTAAAGCCGGTCTGCCCAAAGATGTCAAAATTACAACTACGTTTCGCCAAGAAGATTTTATTGAAGCGTCTATTAAGAATGTTGAAGAAGCCTTGCGCGATGGCACTATCATCGTTTCCGTCATCTTGATTCTGTTTTTGATGAATTGGCGCACGGTCGTTATTAGTTTGAGCGCCCTCCCCGTGTCCTTGTTGCTGGGGATGATGATTCTCAACTGGACGGGACAAGGCATTAACACCATGACTTTGGGTGGACTGGTGGTAGCTATTGGTTCGGTGGTGGATGACGCAATTGTTGATATGGAAAACGTCTACCGCCGCTTACGAGAAAACCAACTTGCCGGAAATCCGATTCCACCGTTGCAAGTCGTTTTCAATGGTTCGGTGGAAGTGCGCGTTAGCGTTCTCTTTGCCACAATTATTATTGCCGTCGTCTTCGCACCGATTTTCGCCCTCTCTGGTGTGGAAGGTCGAATTTTTACACCAATGGGTTTAGCGTATCTGCTGTCAATTGCTGCTTCTACCTTGGTAGCGCTGACATTAACCCCAGCAATGTGCGCCCTACTGTTGGTAAAAACAAGGTTGCCCAGTACAGAAACCTGGGTAGAAAGACAAGCTCATCGGCTTTACCGTCCAGCTTTGAAATTTTCTATGCGTCGCCCCAAGATTATTTTGGCAACAGCGATCGCTGGGATTGTAGCTTCAATGGTAATTCTACTTGGTTTAGGACAAGTTTTTTTACCAGAATTTCAAGACCGCGCCTTAGTGATTGCTACCATTCTTATGCCTGGTGAATCTCTAGGTGCTACTAATCAAGTGGGGTTAGCGATAGAAGAAGCTCTCAAAAAAGACCCTCGGATTGAAGCTGTTCAGTTCCGCTCTGGACGCGCTCAAGGCGATACCGAGGTGGCTGGTGTCAACTCTGGGGAACTGGATGTGCAACTGAGTGAAGAGGGGGCAAAAGATAGGGACAAGACTATTGAAATGATTCGCTCGGAATTTGAGAAAATTCCCGGCGTAGTACCTAATATTGGTGGTTTTATTTCTCACCGTATGGATGAGGTACTGTCGGGGGTAAGAAGTGCGATCGCCGTCAAAATCTTCGGTTTGGAATTAGAACAACTTCGTACCCTCGGTCAAAAAGTACAATCAGCTATGAGTAAGATTTCTGGTTTAGCAGACTTGCAACTAGAACCCCAAGTACCAATGAAACAGGTGCAAATTCAGTTTGACCGGGATGCGGCTGCTCGCTATGGTTTGACCATCGGGGAACTATCAGAAACGATTGAAACTGCTCTCAATGGAAAAGTCGTTTCTCAAGTCTTAGATCAGCAACAAACCTTTGACATGATTGTTTGGTTGCAAGAAAGCTACCGTAACAATATAGAAATCATCCGTGATTTATTAGTTGATACACCCAACGGACAGAAAATTCCCTTGGCTCAAGTCGCAAAAATTGACTATGGTACTGGTCCCAATACTATCAACCGCGAAAATGTTTCTCGGTATATTGTTGTATCCAGTAACGTGGCTGGGCGAGATTTGGGTTCTGTAATTAAGGATATTCGGGACAAGGTTAAGCAAGAGGTGCAACTTCCCCCTGGATATTTTATTGAATACGGTGGTCAATTTGAAGCACAAGAAGGAGCCACGAAAACTTTAATTTGGGCTGGGGGATTAGCGTTTGTTGCTATTGCAGTACTTCTTTACTTTGCCGTCAAGTCAATTCCTGCAACCATCATGATTTTGGTGAATCTACCCTTAGCGTTAATCGGTGGTGTGATTTCTGTTGCCTTGACTGGCGGTATTATCTCCGTTGCTTCAATGGTAGGATTTATTACTCTATTTGGTGTAGCGGCACGTAACGGACTGTTGTTGGTTGAGAACTACAATCACAGATTGGCACAAGGACAGCCTTTACACGAGGTTTTGATGGAAGGGTCGATGGAACGGCTAGTTGCGATTTTGATGACAGCGCTATCATCAGCTCTGGGTATGGTGCCTTTGGTTATTGGTAGTGGAGCTGGAAAAGAAATCCTTCAGCCACTAGCTATTGTGGTTTTAGGTGGTTTGTTTACCTCGACTGCTTTAACTTTGCTTGTGCTTCCGGCTTGCTATATGCTGTTTCGTAAGTTTTTGGTTCCGAAAAAGACTAAACCAACACAAAATATTGAAGTTACCCAAGGTTCCACTGTATGAGGTTTTTTAAATCATATCTTACAGGGCTGATGATTTTATATCCTTTACCGTCTCCTTATTCTCAGTGTAAGTGAGGAATTTCTTTGCATAACACATTGATAAGTGAAATAATTATGACAGCATGGAAACAACTGACTATCTATGTTAGCGAGTCTGATTATTGGCAACACCAACCCCTACACCAAGTTCTGTTTGGAATAGCTCGCCAACAGGGATTAACAGGGGTGACGATAATGCGGGCAATTTCTGGATATGGCAAACATGGTATTTCTCGTACTCTAAATGAGCTAGACCCATCTTCTGAGTCTTCTGCGCTACCGCTATTAATTACGGTTATTGATAGTGAGACTGTAATAACCGAATTTTTTTCCTTAGTCAAAGATATGCTTAAAGATAAGTTTGTCACTTGTCAGAGCATAGAAGTTCTCTCCCCGTTGGTAACGCTTCAAGGGCAGTAATCATGGCTCATAATCACAGTCACAGTCACAGTCACGGACACGACCACGGAAGCGGTAATTACAACCGTGCTTTTATCATCAGCGTCGCGCTTAATACTGGGTTTGTCATCATTGAGGCAGTTTATGGCATTCTTGCTAACTCCCTTGCTCTGGTTGCTGATGCAGGTCACAATCTCAGTGACGTTCTAGGACTACTATTTGCTTGGGGAGCAAGCATTCTCGCTCGTCGCAGACCGACACCACGCCGCACCTACGGGTTGCGTCGCTCTTCAATTTTGGCTGCCCTATTGAACGCCGCTTTTCTCCTAGTTATTTCTGGGGGTATTGGTTGGGAAGCAATTCTACGGTTTCGTGAACCTGCTCCGGTAGCAGGGGGAACGGTAATTACAGTAGCAGCTATAGGAATCGCTATTAACACGATAAGTGCCTTAATGTTCCTATCAGGGCGTAAGAGTGACTTGAACATTAGAGGCGCATTCCTACATTTAGTTGCAGATGCTGCGGTATCAGTAGGGGTTGTTCTGGCTGGTATTGCAATTATTGCCACTGGCTGGCTATGGTTCGATCCTGCCGTGAGTTTAATTGTCACTGTAGTAATTGTAGTTGGCACCTGGCAACTGTTCCAGGAATCTTTGAATTTAGTTACGGATGCTGTACCAGCAGGTATTGAACCGCTTGCAGTTCGTACGTACTTAGCTGAACTCTCTGGTGTGAGTAGTGTTCATGACTTACATATTTGGGCAATGAGTACCACCGAAACAGCACTCACGGCTCACTTGGTTATACCTGCAGGATATCCTGGAGATGCTTTTTTCACACAGGTAAATCGAGAACTTCACGACAATTTCGGCATTGAACACGCCACGCTTCAGATAGAAACTGGCGATCCGAATTATCCATGTCCTCTTGCTCAAGATAACGTCGTTTGAACCAACTCTTGAGACAGTTAATATTTCATCCTGATTTCATTGTTTTCAGATAAGGTTGTATTTGGTGCAGTAACTCTGCTTTGTGGTCATTGTTTTTCACCTACCCAATACTTAACACGAGCTAGCCAATCGGAATGGTAAAATTATTACAACTGACTTTTGGGTGAATATTGTTTAATCGCCTCATTCTTCATCTTAATTTCATTCTGATTTTCTAAAGTAGAGGTTAGAGATTTAAGCTTTAACTTTTATCGCTCTCTATTCCTACTTGTGTCACTCATTCATTAGTACAACAATACTTTTGGATACCGATTAAAAATTCAGATGAAATCAAGGTCATCATCTAAAAAGATGAACTTTCTTCCCCGCTCTATCTTACGGACTCTAAGAAAATTTCAGCAGACGTTAGAGCCAAATGCCGAGGCAAAGGTTGTTGAAGAATTTCGCACTTCTCGTCGTCAAACAATTGACTCTACCCGTTTTTTATTAATTTTGATTGTAGTTCCCCTCTTAGTTAATCAACTTTCTAGAAACTTTGTCATTACTCCCTTAGTTAAGAAATTTTGGAGCCAAGGGCAATCCGTTGTTTTCTTAAACCCTTCTCAAGAAGAAAAAGCCTTGGCTGAACTGAAAAGATTTGAGCAAGTCCTTGACTTTGAAGCTCGAATTAGTAAAACTCCAAAACTCTCTACTGAGATGAGACAAAGTAAACTTAAGGAAAAAGCTATTGCTCTGAAAGAAGAATATAAAACGAAAAGTGTTAATGCAGTGACAAATATTTTCGCAGATATACTCACAGCAGCCACGTTCATCTTTTTAATTGTTACAGGTAAGCAACAGCTATCTATTCTCAAGTCTTTTGCCAGCGACATAACTTATAGTTTAAGTGACTCTGCTAAAGCTTTTTTAATTATTATCGCTACAGATATATTTGTTGGTTATCACTCTCCTTATGGTTGGGAAATAATTTTAGAAAATATCTTAAGTCATTTTGGTATTCCAGAAAACAAGAATTTTATCTCTCTGTTTATTGCTACAGTTCCAGTGACAATGGATACTATTTTCAAGTATTGGATTTTTCGTTACCTTAACCGCAGTTCTCCTTCCGCTGTCGCTACCTACCGCAACATGAATGAATAATTTTTCTGTCCGAATTTTTGACACAACAAATACTACAACCATGTCAATATCTAACACCAGAACAAAAACTCCAAATGCTCAATTCACGAGAGATATAGTTGGAATTTATCTGCAAGAAATTAGTCGTGTACCATTGTTAACCCATAAGGAAGAGATTTTTTATGGCAAGCAGGTGCAACAGATGATAGCGTTGCAAAACAAAAGGGAAGCCCTGAAAAGACAACACAACCATGAACCAACCCAAAAAGAGCTAGCTGAGTACGTTCAGCTAACTGAAGCAGAATTGAAGGGAATTTTTCAGCGTGGCACATGGGCAAAGCAAAAAATGATAGAAGCGAATCTACGCTTAGTGGTTTCCATCGCCAAGCGATATCAGGAGCGAAATTTAGAGTTTATGGATCTGATTCAGGAGGGAACGCTAGGTTTGCAGCGCGGTGTAGAGAAATTTGACCCTACACGCGGCTACAAGTTCTCGACTTATGCCTACTGGTGGATTCGTCAAGCAATGACACGGGCAATCTCTCAGCAAGGACGAACTATTCGACTTCCAATTCATATTGGCGAAAAGTTGAACAAACTCAAGAAAGTGCAAACAGAACTATCTCAGAAATTGGGGCGCAGTCCCACTGTGGCTGAAATTGCACAACAAATAGAATTAAATCCTGCCCAAATCCGTGAACTTCTGATAATGAGTCGTCAACCTGTCTCGCTAGACAAACAAGTGGGCGATAATGAGGACACTGAATTGCAAAACCTTTTACCAGAAGCTCAAGGAGTGTCACCTGAAACCTGCATAACTCAAGATTTCCTGTGTCAAGATATCTATACTTTACTGACAGAACTAACTCCCCAGCAGCAACAAATCCTAACTCTACGCTATGGTTTGGAGGATGGTTATGAACTCACACAGGTGCAGGTGGCTAAACAGCTCAATCTTAGTTGGCGAAGAGTTCGTTATGTAGAGCGACAAGCACTCAGTTACCTCCGCTACCGTCAAGCAAATCTACGGGAGTATATTATCAGTAGCTAGTAGTCCGCCATTTTTGGAAAAATCTGCTTCAACAGTATAAAATTTCATCCCAATTTCATCCCAATTTGTCAAACTATTAAACGATAGTGTCATTCCAGTTGCTTCTGGAACTATGCTGACTCTTGAAATGAACAACGTAAGAAACAGCAGTAACGACTGCTGATGATAAGCTATACAAAATTTCCGCTCTTATCGTTGACATTAATACAGACCTATCTATTAGTGTGACTACGCTCAGAGTTTATTGATGAACAAACTTCAAAGGTATATCTGCTCGTTATGAAAATTCTGCTAGTTGAAGATGAGCCAGACCTGGGTGCGTCAATTAAGCGTAAATTGAGTAAGGAAAAATATATTGTTGACTGGGTTTTAGATGGCACCGAAGCTTGGGGTTACCTGGAAAACCAATGGACGCAATATACACTGGCAATCTTTGATTGGTTACTGCCAGGAATATCGGGTTTAGAACTCTGCAAGCGATTACGGGTTCATGGCAACCCCTTGCCCGTGCTGATGCTTACAGCTAAAGACAGTATGGCAGATAAGGTGGCTGGACTGGATGCAGGGGCTGATGACTATCTGATCAAGCCGTTCGGCATGGCGGAACTGCTGGCGCGGCTGCGAGCATTGCAAAGGCGATCGCCCCAGTTTCAGCCTCAACAACTTCAAGTTGGTAGTCTTATTTTAGATTATGGTAGTGGTACAGCTTGCTATCAACAGCCTAATGGTAATAGTCAGGTTATTTCTTTAACCAAGAAAGAATTTCATTTGCTGGAATACTTCATGAAACGTCCCAACCAAATTCTTAGCCGCGAGCAACTTTTGAGCCATCTTTATACGTTGAATGCGGAACGTGTTAGTAATGTGGTGGCGGCTCAAATCCGACTGTTGCGACGTAAATTGTCAGAACATGGTTGTGATGATTTTATCGAAACCGTTCCCAGTATGGGCTATCGTTTCAATTCCAGCGATGCAAATTAGACTGTTTCGTCAGACTCGCGCTTCGCTCGCTCTGTGGTATGCAGTAGTTATGGGTCTGATTTTGACTCTATGCGGTTTCGTGGTTTATGAGATTATCATTGACACTTACTTGTTTTCCATCAACCAAGAACTAGAGTCTGTCTCAGGTACACTACATGATGTCATTGAACCGACTCTGAAAAAACCTGGTCGTATAGAGCCAGTTTTCCAACAGGTTTTACCCAATATCTGTCCAGTTGAATTTAGCTGTCCTACAGAAAAAATTTTTAGGCAAAGCCAACACATACTTGCTGAACACGGTATCTTTAGTCCTGTTTACAAAAATAAGCAGTATTACATTCGTTTTGTCGATGCTTCAGGACGGTTAATTGCTGTAGTTGGTTTCCAACCTCACGAATTACCAACGATTGTGCAAACAAAAGTGTGGCAAACACTCAAAGACCCGCAAGGCAATCGTTATAATCAAAAGTCTCTACCGCTGCATATTCAAGATAATCAAGTTTGGGGCTATATACAGGTGGGGCGCTCTCTCAAAGAGCTTGATAATCGTCTCGCTGCTTTAAAATTAGTTTTGGCGCTGGGATTGCCAATTACAGTACTCCTCGTTGGTGGTTCTAGTTGGTGGTTAGCGGGGTTGGCGATGCGACGCATTGACAGGTCATACAAACAAATGCAACAGTTTACGTCTGATGCTTCTCATGAGTTGCGTACCCCTCTAGCAGCAATTAATGCAACAGTAGAAACTGTACTTGATACGGAGCATTTGTCTCTTGCAGAAGCACGAGATACCCTGGCATCTATTCAACGTCAGAATTACCGACTCGCTGAACTGGTTGGTGATTTACTGCTACTGTCTCGATTGGATCAACAAGAACTGGCGACACAATGGGAACCTTGCTGTCTCAACGTTTTGATTAATGACCTTATAGAAGAGTTTTCCGCGTTAGCGAGTGCAGCTTCTTTGAAGCTAACATCTTCCGTGTTATGTCACCAGCAGTTGTATGTGATGGGGGATGAAGACCAACTTTTACGGCTGCTTTCTAATTTGATTGCTAACGCCATAAAATACACCACAGCAGGCGGTTATGTCACTGTCATTCTCAAACGCAACAACGGTTATGCTGTGATTGAGGTTCAAGATACTGGGATTGGCATTGCACCTGGTGAGCAAAAGCGGATTTTTAATCGCTTTTATCGGGTGAATAGCGATCGCTCGCGTACCACTGGTGGATCAGGATTAGGACTGGCGATCGCGACTGCAATTGTTCAGTCTCACGACGGTAGCCTCCATGTGCAAAGCGAACTTGGTAAAGGTAGCACCTTCATCGTTCAATTGCCCTTAATAGTGACCCCGTTATCAAACATCCGAAGAAGCCGAAGAAGTTACTGAAAAAAGACTGCGCCCGTGTTAATCAACTTTTTCATAAAAAACTTTGGCAAGATTAGTACCTACACTGATTTATTACTAGATAACGATAGGGTTAATGATGGATAGGAAAACTAGCTACACCTATAGGTATTTCTGCATCACTGCCAGCAAATTTAGCCCTGAAGCGGTAGACATAACTATTACCAAGATCTCGTCGTTTTACATCCTCTTTACTAGAATGACAGGTGAGTATGAAATTAAGATGAAATTTCAGTGCTTGTTGTCAGAATTTATAGATGAGAATGTAGAAAACTGAGCTATACCTACAGGAATCTCTGCGTCACTGCCAACGGCTTTAGCCGAAAGGCTGTAAACAGAAGCAGAACCATTAATTGGTTGTTTTACTTTGTTGAATTCAATTAAGAGCTTGGTGTTAGCAATAAGTGTTTCAGGGAAATTTATTATGATTCTTCTACCATTTGGGGTAAGATAACCGTTGCTGACGTTTGCCGCCACATAACGCCTAAAATCCTTGCTGTGCAAGAGATTTTAAAATAAAAATGTCGTTGCTCACGCTAATGGTCATATGTAGTACGCTACTGCTGTGCCAATTGACCTTTACTTGGTAATGCCTACAGGGTTTCCTGGCGATGCTTTTTTAGTGCAGGTCAATCGAGAACTGCACGACCATTTTGGCATTGAACACACCACGCTTCAAATAGAAAGTGGCGATCCGAGTTATCCATGTCCTCTTGCTCAAGAGAATGTCGTATGAGTATAAAAAATATTTCAAATTTATGATATATATTTGTAGCAAACTGCAAACATAAATCGTCAAAACTGCAAAATCTATGACGAGACCACAGGAGATAAGTAGTTGGACATCAAAGCTTAATGTTGTAATAAACAAAACTTGCTTTTCTGCTATCCCATACAGCGCCTATTAATCCGGCATCTCTAAGCTTTTTTAAACAGCTATTGACAGTAGATGAACTGTATAAATTTATTTCTTTGACTAATAAAGCACTTGTATATCGTTGGCGGCGTAGGCATTTAATAACAAGTTCCATACAAGTGGGATGAGTTCTGGTTGCTCTTGATTTACCAGCCACTTGCTTGTCTGCACTTGTCTGTTGGCAATTCATATAGTGACCCCAAAATAAACCAAGGTTTATTTCAGTCTAGAAATCCGCACGAATAAACGCAATTGTTAAAATCTATCAGAAAGATAAAAAAAAATGATTGACAAGAATACAACAAAATGATATTATTTCACCTGATGGTTGTCTAGATACCAAAACTTCTCCCAACAGGACAACTGTTTAATCGTCGTCATCATCGTGATCATCATTGTCGTTATCGTCATCATGTTCACTAGCTGGCAATGATGACGGTGCTGTAGGTGGCTGTATTGTTGATGAAGGTAAAAAAGAAGTTTTTCTCAACACTAATGCTATTACACCAAGGACTATGGCAGCGGTCGCTACCCCAGCCAAGACCATAGCTTTTATTTTTTTGTACCTGTTTTTATCCTCAAGTGTCATTAGAAGCCAAGATCATGCTACTCGTACCCATGTTACAACGTGGCGAACTTACTGAACTCTAGCTATCTACTGTAATACCGTTTCACTTTAAGGTTAGAACATGGTGGGCAGCTTTCTTGCAGGGAACTTTCTTGCAGGGGTAAAGAATTAGAGACCAATCATTTGTATCAGGTCTAAGCGTGAAATGGTATAACTCATTTAGTAATTTTTATTAAACCGCCAAAATTTCATCTTAATTTCATAGTGACCTGTCATCCTAGTTAAGGAAAGATTTATGCACCAAGAATAAATCTGCAATATGGTTGTCATCCTTTATTGCTTTGACAGTTAAGATGAACAAAATTTTGATATACACTGCTGCATTCACTTTAGTAACCGCAGCTTTAATTTCTGCTAGCTATGCAACTACAAAGATAGATAATAGTAGGGTTCCCAATGTAGATAATAATGTGGAATTTCCTTCTAGCGGTTGGCGGATTGTTAAACATACTTTTCGAGTACACATTCCCCTAGATAAAAACCCTCTTGACCAGATTCTGATTGATGTTCCATCCACTGTAGCTGTAAGCAATGATATTAATGTGTTGAATGAGAATAGTCAAAAAATCAATATTAACGTTTCTGCACATGGCAGAAGAATCATAATAGATTTTCCTGAGAAAATTATTTCTAACACTAAGCTGCTCATTGAACTTAATAAAGTCAGACAACCAGTTCAAGGTTCTGCTTCTGTTTACAACATTTCAGCTAAAGTTGTTGGCAGTGACAAAGAAATTCCGGTAGGTGTCGCTCAATTTCCCACATTTTAATTCATAAATTCTAACGACAAGCGCTGATTTTTCAGCAATTGTACCTATTTTTTAAAAAATGACCTTTAACAGGCTAAAATTTCATCCAAATTTCATTTCGCTCTGCCAAGCTATTGAGTAACAGTGTCATTCGCCTGCATACGACTCTGATGGTTGATTGACCTACTTTATTGCTTAGAGGCGTCGTGAAATGAAAAGAACACTCATTTATGCTGCTGTCACCTTAACACTGACAGTTTCAGTTTCTAGTACTTATGCACATCCTACAACAGAATCTCTTAATTCTCCTCATGTCATTAGCTTAAACGAATCTCCTCAAGGCATTCGCCACTGGAGAATTCTCAGACATACCTTACGATTAGAAATTCCCCAACAATGCAAGGCTCTTTCCCAGCTAACTATCGAAGCTCCATCTCACATAACTGTCAGAGATAATATTGATGTATCTGACCAGTCTGGTAAAAAAATTAATGCCAATGTTTCTATTAATGACAAAAAAGTTATACTAGCATTCGCTCTTCCAGTTGCCCCCGGCACTATACTTACTATAAACATGAATAAGGTAAAAAAATCCGCCGTGACCACGGGTGATAAGCTATATAGAATTTCTGCAAGACTAGAAGGTAATAATGCAGAGCTACCGATTGGTGTAGCTCGACTGCGTAATCATTGATGGTAACTTATGGTAACTTAAAGAAGCACAGACGCTATACATGAAAGTTCTGCTAGTTGAAGATGAGCCAGACCTGGGTGCGTCAGTAGCGCGCAAATTGAGCAAGGAAAAATATATTGTTGACTGGGTTTTATCCCTCTTCTGTCACTCTCCGGGGGGGGCGCTCGCTAGAAGGCTTATGAGGCAATCAATACAAGCTATACTATTAGAAAAAAATCGGTCTTGTATTTGTTATTAGAAAATAATCGCGCGATCGCAACCTATACAAAAGCTCTAGAATTCAGAAATGGCAAAAGTTTTCGGAGAGTGACAGAAGAGGGTTATAGCTATAGCCAGCCAGGTTAGGACGTAGACTATAATGATTGCGATCACTTCTACCCGATTTCAATGGCTCAACCTTACAGTGATGACTTGCGGCAAAAAGTAATACAAGCGATTGAGTTGGACGGTCTCAAGAAAAGTGAGGCGAGCCGACTATTCAATATCAGTCGCAATACAATCAACTTGTGGTTCCAACGCAAAGCCGAAACGGGTGATGTTAAGCCAAAGCCGAGGCAAGCATCCCAACAGAACGGCAAAATCAGGGATTGGGAGAAGTTTCGGGACTTTGTCAAAGTGCATGGGGATAAAACCCAAACGGAGATGGCACAGCTATGGGATGAGGAGATTAGTCAGCGCACGATTTCTCGAGCATTACAGAAGATTGGCAATACCCGTAAAAAAAAACATACGGGTATTGCCAACGGGATGAAGCCAAACGGGCTGCCTTCTTAGAACAACTCGAGAACCCGAAAGCGCCTCACCTGGTGTATGTCGATGAGTCCGGCATGGATGAACGCTTCGGACTACGGCTACGGGTACTCACCCGTAGGAAAACGGTTCTACGACCTCAAATCAGGTCGGCGGCAGGGACGCATTAATATGATCGCCGGGTACCGAGATGGTCAATTGATTGCGCCATTTACGGTCGAGGGAGCATGCAACCGCACCGTGTTTGAGACCTGGCTAGAAACGTGCTTAATTCCAGTGTTGCATCCGGGTGAGTGGGTGATTGTAGACAATGCGACATTTCATCATGGTGGTCGGATTGCCCAATTGATTGAAGCCGCAGGGTGTCAGTTGGTCTATCTGCCGCCCTATTCTCCGGATCTCAATCGGATTGAAAAGTGTTGGGCGTGGTTGAAAAGTCGGATTCGCAAACTATTACCCAACTCAGATCATTTACGCGATGCCATCGAAGTCGTTCTCAAGCAAGCAGCGTCCTAATGAAGCTGGCTATGGCTATAGCCCTGTTCTGTCACTCTCCGAAAACATTTGCCATTTCTGAATTCTAGAGCTTCTACATAGCAAGCGATCGCGCGATTCTTTTCTAATAACAAATACAAGACCCATTTTTTTCTAATAGTATAGCTTGTATTGATTGCCTCATAAGGCTTCTAGCCATCGCCCTCCCGGAGAGTGACAGAAGAGGGATAGATGGGAATGAAGCTTGGAGTTGTCTAGAAAACCAATGGACGCAATATACACTAGCAATCTTTGATTGGTTACTGCCAGGAATATCAGGTTTAGAACTGTGCAAGCGCTTACGGGTTCGCGGCTACTCTTTGCCCGTGCTGATGCTAACAGCAAAAGACAGTATGGAAGCTAAGGTCGCTGGACTAGATGCAGGGGCTGATGACTATCTGGTGAAGCCGTTTGGCATGGAGGAACTGCTAGCGCGGTTGCGGGCTTTGCAAAGGCGATCGCCCTCATTCCAACCTCAGCAACTTCAAGTTGGTTGTCTCATCCTAGACTACGGTAGTTGTACAGTTTCTCGTCAGCACCCTAATGGTGAGTTGCAAATCATTACTTTAACAAAGAAGGAATTCCATCTGCTGGAATACTTCATGAAACGTCCCAACGTCATTGTTACCCGTGACCAAATTTTGAGTCATCTTTATACCTTCAGCGCAGAACGTATTAGTAATGTGGTGGCTGCTCAAATCCGGCTTTTAAGACGCAAACTGTCGGAATATAGTTGTGATGGTTTCATTGAAACTGTCCCCAACATGGGTTATCGTTTTAATCCTAACAATGCAGATGAAACTGTTTCATAAGACTCGCGCAACGCTTGCTCTTTGGTATGCAGGGGTTATGGGTCTGATTATGTCCCTATGCGGTTTCGCCGTATATGAGGTAATCATCCAAGCTTACTTGATTTCTATCAATCGGGAACTGGAGTCTGTAACAGTCACACTGCATAATGTGATTGAAGCAACTCTGAAAAAGCCCGGTCGCACGGAGCCAGTTTTTCAGTTAGTTTTACCAAATATTTGTCAAGCTTCTTCTAGCTGTCCCACCCAAAAAATCTTTAGCCACAATCAACTTGCCCACTCAGAACACGGCATTGTTGATGCTCTTTACAAAGATAAACAGTATTATATCCGTTTTGTAAATGCTTCGGGACAGTTAATTGCTGTGGCAGGTTTTCAACCTAACGAATTGCCGCCCCTTGTGCAAACAACACAAGTGCGGCAAACAGTCCTTGACTCACAAAGCAATCGTTACAGTCAAATGTCTCTGCCCCTGCACACTCAAGATAATCAGCTTTGGGGCTATATACAAGTGGGGCGCTCTCTCAAAGAACTTGATAATCGTCTCGCTGCTTTAAAATTGGTTTTGGCGCTGGGACTGCCAATTACGGTACTCCTCGTTGGCGGTTCTAGTTGGTGGCTAGCAGGCTTGGCGATGCGACCAATTGATAGGTCATATATAGCGTTTTCCGGTCTAGTGAGGTACACTTGAGAGATAAGTTGTGCATTTGACTCAAATAGAAATGAAGGCATACTCGCTCGACTTACGTCAGAAAATTATCGATACCTACTTTGAGGGTAAAATATCTCAGCGTCAGCTAGCAAAACGATTTCGAGTAGCCCTGAGTTTTGTTGAAAAATTGCTGAAACAATATCGACAGACAGGAAGTATTGCTCCTAAGGTTCGCATACAACAAACACCAACAAAGCTCTCCCAGGAACAATTAAATGTTTTATCTTCAATTGTGTCGGAGAATAATGATGCAACTTTAGATGAAATTCGTATGCTTTTAGAACAACAAATTGGAGTTTTGATTGGTCGCTCAACCCTAGATAGAATGCTGCGTCTTCTAAACCTAAGCCTTAAAAAAAAACACTACACCCAACCGAAAAAGAGACTGAGAGAGTTCAATCACTAAGGCTAGAATTCTGGCAAACGGTTCAAGGAATTCTTGCTAAAGACCTCATCTTTATTGACGAATCTGGTGTTAATTTATCTTTAGTACGATTGTTTGCCCGTGCCCCCAAAGGAAAACGAGCACGAGGTGAACGTCCTATGAAACGAGGAAAAAACGTCTCCTTAATTGGTGCGATCGCTCTCAAAGGTGTCATTACTCAAATCAGCCTTATTGGTGCGACAGATGGACTTACATTTGAGGCATTTATCTCCCAGAAGCTAGTTCCAAAACTTTGGGAAGGAGCTTATGTTGTAATGGATAATTGCTCGATCCATAAAGGCAAAGAGATTGAAGCACTCATCCAAGCAGCAGGAGCAAATCTAATTTATTTACCACCTTACTCTCCCGATTTCTCACCAATCGAAAATTGCTGGTCGAAAATCAAGAGTATATTACGTTCTATCGGTGCCAGAAATTATCCTTCTTTGGCGAAAGCAATTGAAGAAGCTTTTAATAAAGTGTCTTTAAAAGATATCCAAAACTGGTTTACTCACTGTTGTTACTGTACCTCACTAGACTAGGAAACGCTATAAACAAATGCAACAGTTTACTTCTGATGCTTCCCATGAGTTGCGTACTCCTCTGGCAGCAATTAATGCAACAGTGGAAACTGTACTCGACATGGAGCATCTGCCTGAACAAGAGGCGCGAGATATCCTAGTATCTATTAAGCGTCAGAATCATCGACTTGTTGAACTGGTTGCGGATCTGCTGCTACTCTCCCGATTAGAGCAGCAAATGCTGGCAACAGAACGATTACTTTGCTGTCTCAACGTTTTGATAAATGACCTTATAGAAGAGTATTCAGCGTTAGCAAGTGCAGCTTCTTTGCAATTAACATCTTCAGTTCTATGCCATCAGCCGTTATATGTAATGGGGGACGAAGACCAACTTTTACGTCTGCTTTCTAATTTAATTGCTAATGCCATTCAATATACCCCTACTGGCGGTTACGTCACAGTCATCCTTAAGCGCAGCAACGGTGATGCAGTGATTGAAATTGAAGATACAGGAATTGGCATTGCACCGAACGAACAAAACCGGATTTTTGACCGTTTTTACAGAGTACATAGTGACCGTTCGCGTAGCACTGGCGGTTCTGGATTGGGATTGGCTCTAGCTATGGCAATTGTTCAGGCACACAAGGGTAGCATACAGGTGCAAAGCCAACTTGGTAAAGGTAGCACCTTTATCGTTCGCTTGCCCTTAATAGTGACCCCGTTATCAAACATCCGAAGAAGCTGAAGAAGTTACTGAAAAAAGACTGCACCCGTGTTAAGCAACTTTTTCATAAAAAACTTTGGCAAGATTAGTACCTACACTGATTTATTACTATTAATGATGCATACGAAAACTAGCTACACCTATAGGTATTTCTGCATCACTGCCAGCAAATTTAGCCCTGAAGCGGTAGACATAACATAACTTTAATTTTGTTTTCACTTGACAAAGATTAAATAAAATGCTTTTCTTACTCACTGAATTTGTTTTATTCAAAAATTTGAAATTTCATCCTAATTTCATCTTGCTTTGAGAATCTATTTATAGGGGTTAACCCTGTTAATATTTACTTAGGTGTGAAAAATAACAAATCATGTCTAAGGCGAATTTAGGTGTGAGTGAAAAAAAAATCATGACAAAACTACCCTGGAAAGCTCTGAAGCTGAGTCCAGTTGTTGTCGCGGCAACATTTTTCGCGACAAATAGCGCTATGGCTTCTGAAGTGAATGAACAGGTGACTTCCGTCTCCCAGTTGACAGCACAATCTGACAACATTGGTCAAGTCACATCTGTTTCTCAGTTTTCCGATGTACAGCCAACAGACTGGGCATTCCAAGCATTGCAGTCTTTGGTAGAGCGCTACGGTTGTATTGCTGGTTATCCCAATGGGACTTATCGTGGGAACCGTGCTTTAACCCGTTATGAGTTTGCCGCTGGTTTGAATGCTTGCTTGGATCGGGTGAATGAACTGATTGCCACAGCTACCGCTGATCTGGTCAGGAAAGAAGACCTGGCTACTTTGCAGCGCTTGCAAGAAGAATTCTCTGCTGAATTGGCTACCCTGCGCGGTCGTGTCGATGCCCTAGAAGCTCGTACTGCTGAGTTGGAAGCAAATCAATTCTCCACCACCACAAAACTGGTTGGGGAAGCAATATTCAACATATCTGATATCTTTGGTAGCGATGATCGGGCTGTTCCCTCTGGTGTCAGCACGGCAGGAGCTCCCGAGTTGCAATCCAATACCATTTTCGCTAACCGAGTTCGTTTGAACTTGAACACGAGCTTCTTTGGCACAGACCTGTTGCAAACCCGTTTACAGGCTAGGAATATTACCCATACGGTGTAGGTGTAACGGGTACTGACATGACCCGCTTGGCATTTGATGGAGATAGGGGGAGTGGTGCTGGTCGAGGTACTACTATCGGTTCCAACGACATTGAAATCGACAAACTCAACTATGCATTTAACTTAAGTGAGGCTATACGCATCAAGGTTGATGCATTTGGTGGTAGATTCTACGACAACGTGAACACCTTCAACCCCGACCTTGCAAGCTCTGGTAGGGGTGCTATCTCCCGCTTTGGTCGTTTTAACCCCATCTACCGCCAAGGTTTTGGTGGTTCAGGTGCGACAATTACCGTGAATCCCAAAGGACCTATCACTGTGTCAGCGGGTTATCTAGGTAACAGAGCTAATAACCCTAACGATGGCTCAGGTCTATTTGATGGTAGCTATGCAGCTTTGGGTCAGATAGCCTTCCAGCCCAGTCAAGCATTCAACATCGGTTTGACCTACGCTCATAGCTATCAGAATACAGGAGGTCCTGCTGGTGGTGGTACTATTAACCTCTTTGAGTCCACTGGTAGTCAGTACGCCAATAACCCCTTCGGTGGTGCTGCTCTAAGTTCTGACCACTACGCCGTAGAAGCCGCCTTGAGACTAGGACCCAGAATTACGATTGGTGGTTGGTATGGTTACAGTGAGGCACAAGGTAAGGGGGGTGCAAGTGGTAATAATGCATACTTTGAGACCTATGCTGCTACCCTTTCTTTCAGAGACTTTGGCAGACAAGGTAGCGTGCTTGCTTTTATCTTTGGTCAACCCCCCAAAGCAACTGGCAACGATTTCGTCCAAGCAAATGGCGTTCGTCGTCAAGATAGGGACACATCATATCATTTAGAGGCGCTGTACAAACTGCAACTTAGTGACAATATTGCTGTCACCCCTGGTGTACTAGTCATCTTGAACCCAGAACACAACGACAACAATGACACCATTTATGTAGGTACACTGCGTACTACCTTTACTTTCTAAAACTCATTAGCAATTAAGAGAAATACTCGTTTCCGTTCCGCCTTTAGAAGGTGGCTATGGAAAAACTGAATAAATAAAAGCCCGCCTCTAAGCGGGCTTTTACGTATAAATATGTATTATGTTAAATTTTGCCTGTTTACTGTTTGTACCCTTGGCAGTTTTAAAAATCTTTTGATATTGCTTAAAATTTCATCTTGATTTCATACTTACTTGTCATAATAAAAGATGACTCAATAGACATTTTGCAAACACAAATAAGTCTCACTTACACCTACCGAGCTTATGGCAATATAGTCTATTGAGTTTTTCTTTACTGTTAACACCCAGCCCTCTAAATATTGACAAAAAATACATTTTATGAGTTTAGTTCACGGGATAAAATCTTTAGCAGCTTGGTATTGCTTTAGCTTTCGAGCAGTGTGCTTTTTTTGATGACAATCAATCAATCAATGATTGATTATGTCAATTGATTTGATTGATTATGTCATTGATCATTAGTTATTAGGCGGCTCCTCAGTCATATAGGTTATGAAAGACTGGCAAGAGTTTACACCTTTAGCCACATCAGCTAGTAATTCATCTGCTAGGTCGAGAAGATGAGCTATTCGTTCATCACTCAGTTGGTAATACACAAAACGCCCTTGCTGTTGACGAACAACTAAATCGCAACAACGCAAACATCCAAGATGGTTAGAAACATTAGATTGGCTTAGTCCTGTCGCTTCTACAATCTCGTTGACAGTTAACGGTCTAGAACGCAAGGCATTGAGGATAGACATACGCGAGTAGTCAGAAAACCCTCGGAACAGTTTGACCTTCAGATCGGTAGTTTTAGTTTTGGTAATTTGAGTTTTAGACAGCATTAGTATCCACAAGACGCTATTATTGGGAAATATCAGACTTACAAGAACCTCGGCTCAACCCTGTGAGCGTTCTCTCATATGTGCTTCAAGGTGATTTAAATTTTAGCGTTCATTAATACCCGCAAAGCACTATTGCTATTTGAGGAAATATCAGTTATCACTGATATGTTAGTCAAGATAGACAGTCAAGCAATTTCACTCGGCTGTCGATACCAGCATCATAGTCCAGAACGTTTGTCTGGAATTGATGTGAAAAAATTGATGCCTTACCTTGTGTGGTCACAGAGGTTTTTAAGTAGATGAACAAAAAATTTGTCCTCACCTTGCTTTCCAGTCCTGCATTGTTTGCGTCTATGCTGTCTATGGTGATGATGAGCCAACCAGCTAGTGCAACTCAAACGGTAACTCCTACAGGAACCCGTCTTTCCTGCGTACGTGATCCCCATTCAGAAACCCATCGCTTTGTATGTATACAGGTTAGCAAAACTATAGCGACTGCACCTAAAACAGAGGTGAAGGTAGCGCAAAAACTTCAACCAAATCAAGTCACCAATGTGGAATTCACCGAGGAAGAGAGCAATACTTCAATAGCCTTCTTTGGCTGTGATTGTGTAGTGTGCATAAATGCTCTTCGTCAAATGCGAGGTCAAACTATGATACCAGTCTAGTGGACTAGCAAGGAAAAAAAACATAGAAGAGCTAGCGAGTAAGTTCTCTTGCTCTATATATTAGCTCTTTCATATTACCATTCAATGATATGATAATGTAATTGAAAAACTTAACAACTGACAACTTAAGCTAATGCTTATCAATGCTCAATCTCAAGCTATCGGCTTGAAAGCGAAGCTCTTTCGCGGTTTTTCTGACCCTTCACGGCTAGCCATTCTCGATGTACTGCGAGATGGTCCACTGACTGTGACTGAAATTGCAACGGTGACTAGTCTCAGTCAGTCGAATGCTTCAAACCACCTTGGGTGTTTGCGAGATTGTGGGCTAGTCATCAGTAAGCAGGAAGGTCGTTACGTGCGCTATCAACTCAGCGACCTGCGAGTAGCCACGATTTTAGGTCTAGCAGATGACTTGCTAGCGGATGTGGCGAAAGAGGTTTACGAATGCACTCGTTATAACTGTCAAGAGAAAGAATAGTTATGTCTAACCAGCAAACTCTTGAGGTTGCTGTCAATGGTATGGACTGTGCTGACTGTGCCCGACACGTTCAGCAAGCTATTAGGAAACTGCCCGGTGTTGAGTCGGTTGATGTCTTCTTGTCTTCCAAAAAAGCCGTTGTCCGGCTCGATCCAACTCAAGTGGGTATAGCAGACATCCGCTCCGCTGTGATAGCTGCCGGGTATTCGCTTCCGGCGGAAACTGTAGACAAGCCAAAACAGAAACCTCTTGGTGATTTCACTAAAACTATTCTGGTCTTGTTTGGCGTTGTCTTTGGTGCAGTGCTATTCATCACGGTGGTGCGCGAACGGCTGGGACTGTTTGAAGCTTTGACTAAATACATCCCGTGGGCCATTGGCTTAGCCATCGTTTTGATTGGGGGCTATCCTATATTTCGCAACGTCGTCCGAACCACCTTAAAAGGGAGAATCACCTCTCACACGCTCATGACCCTTGGCGTCATAGCTGCATTGGCAGTGGGAGAATGGGCTACTGCTACTGTTGTTGTGTTTTTCATGTACATTCGGTGAGTATGCCGAGAAGTTCACGGCTGAACGTGCCCGTCGAGCAGTCAAAGACTTGACGGCTATGGCTCCTCAAATGGCACGGCTCGAAATCACTGAAAAGGTTACTTGCAATAATAGAGAACCTTTGCGCTTACACTTGTCTTGTTTGGCTACAGCGACTTCACGCCAAAAGTAGTAGAGTTTGCAACTGTTAGCAAACATTTGGATAAATCCAAGAATTTTATATCAACATATCACTATTCGCTGATATTATGCTAAATTAGCAGCTAAGGGGTGATGCTATGACTGAACGAGATGAGCGTGAAGAACTCCAGGCGCAGTTAGTTGAAGACCACGACGATGACGATTTGGATGAGGTGGAAGGCTTTTCTGGGCCGTGGTACACCTTCCCACCAATTCGCAATGCGCTAATTGCAGGGGCACTTTTGGTGACTGGCTGGCTCGTGAGTCAGTTCAATGTTCCGGTCTATGTTTCCAATAGCATCTTTGGGTTTGCTATTTTGATTGGTGCTTATTACTGGGCGCGGGAAGGTTGGGAAGAATTCATTAAGGAACGCGAAGTTGGTATTGAAGCGCTGATGGTTTTTGCCACACTGGGAGCGGTCATCTTAGGGCAATGGTTTGAAGCAGCATTTCTAGTGTTCCTCTATGCCGGAGCGGAGTCGATTGAAGAATACACCTTTGCCCGGACCCGCACCGCCATTCGCGCTCTTCTAGACTTAGTACCAGAAACCGCCGCTCTTTTGACGGACACGGGAGAAGTGCGAATTCCTGCGAAGGAACTCAAGATTGACAACGTGTTTCTGGTACGTCCCGGTGAACGCATTCCGACTGATGGTGAGATTGTAGAGGGAGCCAGCAGCATTGATGAGGCGGCGGTGACGGGTGAGTCGGTTCCAGTTGAGAAAGCAGTTGGTGACAAAGTTTTTGCTGGAACGATTAATACAACCGGAGTCCTCAAAGTTCGGGCGACGACAAGCTTTGCCTCCAACTCCCTACAAAAAATCATTCAAACGGTTGAAGAAGCCCAGGGTGTCAAATCAAGTGCTCAACGCTGGATTGACCGCTTTGGACGCCGCTATAGCCCCAGCGTCCTAGTTGTTGCACTTCTGTTGGTAGTTATTCCTTTCCTCATTAAAGCCAACTTCACAACCTGGGCAGTTCGAGCGGTAGTCCTGCTCGTTGCGGCTGCTCCCTGTGCATTAGTGATTTCTACTCCTGTTGCCATCTCTGCGGCGATTGGGCGATCCGGTCGGGAAGGCGTGTTGATCAAAGGAGGCATTCATCTGGAGAACCTGGCAAGAGTTCGAGTTGTGGCGTTTGACAAGACAGGGACACTCACTCGTGGCAAACCCGTTGTCACTAATGTCCTTTCAACCACAAATGAAACGACTTCACTAATGCGTAATGCTGCCAGTATTGAGCATCTGAGTGAGCATCCGCTTGCCAAAGCCATTGTCGAGAAAGCGCAGGCAGAAGGCGTTGCCATTGCAGAGGTGCGGAACTTTCAGTCGCTAATTGGCGCAGGCGCGAAAGCTGAGATTGACAGACAGATGATTTATGTGGGCAGTCCCGGGCTATTTCAGCAATTGGGTGTTCCTTTAGAAAGGCTTGAGACCGAAATTGAGCGTTTGCAAGCCGAGGGAAAGACAGTTGTTCTAGCGGGAACGGAAGATCGCATTCAGGGATTATTTGCCATTCGTGATGAACCCCGTCCAGAAGCTAAACGTGCGATTCAACAACTGCATAAGATGCAGGTCAAGGTGGCAATGCTAACGGGGGATAATGCCCGCACAGCTAAAGCAATCGCGGCTGAATTAGGCATTGACGAAGTTCGAGCTGACCTCAAACCCGACGACAAGGTCAAAGCCATTCAAGAACTAGAACAGCAGTATGGTTCGGTTGCCATGACAGGAGACGGCATTAATGATGCTCCAGCACTGGCAACCGCAACTGTTGGTTTAGCGATGGGGTCAGCCGGGACAGATGCAGCGATTGAAGCTGCTGATATTGCGCTCATGGGAGATGACCCCAGTCGGGTTGCTTATGCTTTGAAACTTGCCAAAGCTAGCCAACAGATTAGCTTTCAAAACATTGTGTTTTCAATTTTGGTGTTGGCGGTTTTGATTCCCGGTGCGCTGCTAGGTCTATTAGGAATTACGACTGCTGTGTTTGCTCACGAGGCGAGTGAACTTTTAGCAATCGCCAATGGCTTACGGATTACCCGTAAAAGATTGGCATAGAGACCACAGAACTGTCAGACGTTGTGTGCAGCTTTACCGAATAGAGACAGCTTTGAATCAAGTTGCTCAACAAATAAGATAAATTTAGACACATGAAAACAATTTTGTTTGATATTGGGATACCCTTTGGCATTCTGATTGGAATAGGCCTATGGTGGCGATTTGCTGCTCGACAGCGATCGCTACCCTGCCCACCCTGGCTAGGCTGGTCGTTAGAAAACGGATACATGAATGCCGTTGCCAGCAGTGCAACCATTCTTGATCGTCTTGAAATTGCTCCCGGTATGCGCGTTTTAGATATTGGCTGTGGACCGGGGCGAATCACTATTCCGGCGGCTGAACGGGTAGGACTTAACGGCGAAGTTGTCGCATTAGATATCCAGCAAGGCATGTTGGATCAGGTGGCAAAGCGAGTGCGTGAACGACCTAATTTAACCAATGTGCGACTGATACGGGCTGGAGCAGGTGAAGGCCAACTTGAGCATCATGCCTTTGATCGAGCGTGGCTGGTGACCGTGTTGGGAGAGATTCCAAACCGGGAAGCGGCACTACAAGAAGTCTATGAATCGCTCAAACCTAACGGTGTCCTATCAATTACCGAAGTCATCCCCGATCCCCACTATCAAAGCCAGAATACTGTTCGCCGTTTGGCTGAAGGAGTCGGGTTTCGCTTCGATCACCTCTACGGAAACTGGCTTGCATTTACGATGAACTTTGTCCGCCCAACGAATCCATGACTGAACCTAAGCCCCTGAAGCTGAATCTCAAAAAACGACTCTGGCAGCATCAACCTCTCATCATTGTTCTAACAAGTGGCATTTTAATGGGGTTAGCACCTGCTCCCCTTAATTTCTGGGTTCTGGCATGGGTTGCATTGGTACCGTTATGGGTTTTAGCGGTGAAATTCAAGAGCAGTTTCAAAGCATTGCTCTTACAAGGATTGGTTTGGGGAATCGGGTATCACGGACTGGCACTGTCTTGGATTACTGGCATTCACCCCATGACCTGGATGGGCGTGAACTGGTGGGTAAGTCTGGCGATCGCCCTCTTCTGCTGGGTCTTTATTACGCTATGGGGAGCTGTCCAGGTGGCACTGTGGGCAGGGATATTTGGACTTGTTTGTCGATCTCTGCCTCAAACATCCAAGTTAAGAATTGCTCTCAGTCGTGTCCTGATTGGAACAGCCCTTTGGTGTAGCCTGGAATCCCTCTGGAGCCGAGGACCGCTTTACTGGAGTTCTCTGTCCTATACGCAAAGTCCCTTCAACCTGCCACTCCTGCATCTAGGGCAAATTTCAGGTCCTCTCACCGTAACAGCCGCCATTATTACTGTAAATGGATGGATTGCCGAGGCATGGATTAACCGCAAAAACGTAACTCGCCCTATATATTTCAACTGGAAGTATTTGTGTATCGCTGCTGGAACAGTCATCACTCTGCATTTAATCGGCTTTACCTTATACAATCGTCCGCTCGCTCAACCTCCTTCATCAGCACTGAAAGTCGGCATCATTCAGGGCAATATTCCAAACGAAGTCAAGCTCTACGAAGAAGGCTGGCAACGCGCCCTCAAAAACTACACCAAGGGGTATCAGGTACTGGCAAATCAGGGGGTTGATGCCGTTCTCACTCCAGAAGTTGCTTTACCCCTTCAATGGACTGAGCCAAACCGCGTTCAAACTCCCTTTTATCAAACCATTTTGGAGAAGAGGGTTGTGGCGTGGGTTGGAGCATTTGGTACGCAAGGAGATCGCTTGAGCAATAGCCTGTTTACCGTTGCGGGTAATGGGCAGACCCTTAGTGAATACCGGAAAGTCAAGCTAGTGCCATTGGGCGAGTACATTCCCTTTGAGCAATGGTTGGATCAATTCGTGAATCGCCTCTCACCGCTCAAAACAAATCTGATTGCAGGTCAATCTAACCAAACCTTCGATACCCCCTTCGGTCGAGCGATTGTGGGCATCTGCTATGAGTCTGCCTTTGCCGAGCATTTTCGCGCTCAAGCAGCGGCAGGTGGACAGTTCATTCTCACTGCTTCCAACAATGCCCATTACAGTCCAGCCATGCCTGCTCAACATCATGCTCAGGATATCATGCGAGCGATTGAAAGTGATCGCTGGGCAGTTCGTGCTACCAATACGGGCTATTCTGGCGTTGTGGACCCGCATGGAAGAACCTTGTGGCGGTCTAATCTCAACACCTATGAACTTCATACCAATACAATTTATCGTCGCCAAAGTCAAACCCTTTATGTCCGATGGGGTGATTGGCTAACCCCTTTATTGGGACTAGTAGGACTAATGGTTTGGTCGGCTCAACGTCTTTAAATGAATCCGTAATCTGCTGTTGTCATTGGCATCAGAGTTAGTTCCTAAGATAGCAACTTTTTGCCTACTTTTTCTTGGTGTTTGCGCTTACGCACCGCAGCACCTAAAGCACCAGCGGCTAAGAATATACCGAGCGCAGAAGTAGGTTCGGGAACAGCAGTTGGTTTGGTAACGGTAGTGTAAAAGCTACTTACTCGGATCGGTCCATCTTGATCAGCTGGTGGTGGCGGTACTGGCGGAATGATCCCACCACCAGGCGTTAGATCGGGCTGGGTTTTGAATTGAGTGAAAAACACGGTCCCGTTTGGTATTACGCCACCACTAAACGTGATGACGCTATCTGTGACGGTAACGTCTTTAAAGATATCTACTAAACCAGGAACATTAGAGAAACCAATCTTCCCATCGCCATCTATATCTCCCCACTGCACCGACTCATTATTAAAGGGTGGAGTCGAATCCGGATTACTATAAAATAGGGTTTCTAATTTATAGACGAAGCTTCCGATATTCTGCCCAGTAGCATTTAGCAAGTTGTTAGTTATATTTGGGATACCATATTCCACGACTAGCCCGGGTTGAAATTCTGGTTCAAGCGTTCTCGTTTCTTTTAAGTCTTCATTCACCGTCGTCACGACGGGTTCCACCAAGATAGTGGCACTCGCTGGTGTCAAAGACAAAAGACTAATTCCTGCTGCTCCTAGAACAGAAAATGCTATTTTGGTCATGCTTAGTTCTCTGCTGTCCTTATGTTTACTTTATGAACTAACTCTAAAACTTTGAAACAATAATGTTTTAGGTTTCATTTAGTAGATGGAACCATAAAACTTCGAAAATTAAACTAAAACACAATAAACTCTTAAAAGAATTTACTAATAACAGCTTATGAGATGTAGAAAGCGTTTACAATGAACTATTTTTTGCTAAATTTATTAATTTTTTATATTTCGTTTGTGCTGAACGTAATTACTTAAGAGAAGCGGATATAAAACTTGGCATAAAATATTAATATGATTGTTGCTTTTGCAACTCACTAACCTGTTGTTTGACTAAGAGATGATTTATGAAATAAAGCGATTATGCAAGCATTCTCAATGCGCGTTCAGTGTCGCATCATGAGTCGCGACATTGCAGCATACATAAACTATTGCTTTGCGCTCATTCTAGAACACCGATTCAGTAATAAAAATCAGGGAGAAAGGGCAGTAAAAAAACGAAAACAAGAGGAAGGCAATGAGAGCAGGTATATTCAGTAACTGTTGTTTATTAACACCTACTAAGTGATTAGTGTCCGGGAAGTGGAGAATTCTGAAAGTTACTAGCTCCTTTATAGCCAGATAAATCTGCAAGCTCCTGCAATGTTTTCTCGCCTTGGTAGAACTTGCCGTTAATTTCCCAAGTGGGAAAGCCTTGAATATTGGCAGCTTGGCAAAGGTCTGGACGACCGTTTTTGCCCTTAGGATCGCACTCAACGTAATTCAATTGACTAGCCGCCTCTTTACCAAAGAGTTGCTTTTGGTTTTGACAGTGGGGACACCAGAAGGCTCCATACATTTTGGCTCCCACCTGCTTCAGATGCTGCACTAAAGCGATTTCAGCTGCACCAGAGATAGTCGTAATCGGATAACCCGCCTCTACTGAGTTAGATTGGGTCATGGCGGTGGGGTTATTGACGCTGGCATAGACACCCATAGTACCAACTAGGGTGATTATTCCCACCACAATCATAGTGAAAAATAGTTGTCCAATGTCCTCCCAATTGCGACCTATTAGTGTCAGGATAAATAAGCTGAGCGAGAAAACAGCAGAAGCGATGCAGTAGAGACAAAGCGATTTGATCTCAAAAGCCATCAAATACATTAAATAGCCGCTGAAAATCATCATTGCCGTCGCACCTACCAACAGCAGCAGCCAAGTCCAATCCTCCAGCTTTGAGCGCAATTTGTTCTTAGTCTCAGGCTGAGTCAACCAAGGAGCCACTGCCATTACACCCACACTGGTGTAAGCTAAAAAACCAAATAGTGCCAGAGGCAACCCAAAAACTGTGGCATATGGACTGGAAAGTACGCGATCGCAACCACTAACGGGACAGGCTGCCGAGCCTCCCGCCAGCTTAACTACAGTTAGATAGCCGGTGATCGCAGCACCCAAGCTGGCGATTGCTGCGATCAGAAACCGGGACCAACGATAAATCCACGGAACTGGACGTTTGCGTTTCATAAAAAAACTAGCAATCTAAATGTAAATAAACAAAATTGTTCCACGTAAAGCCCCTACTTAACTTTGCCAACAGTATTAGTAACAGACCAGAAAGTTACGCTACCCAATAGGTCGAATTATCTGATAAATTCAAGAGCTAATTCCTAACAACTTTCCTTCAAAAGGTTTACCTTTCAACATTCTATTCCAGTAGATATAGGGGAAGCCATATTTTTTTAGCAGCCACATACTGTACCGCTCTTTAGTTGGATCAATTGGAAATGTGGGGTAAAGCTTGTTGTCATAACCAAATTCTGCAAGTACTACCTTGCCGTACCCTGTAGTTATTGGACAGCAAGTATAGCCATTGTATTTTTGCTCGAGGTTTTTTGAGTTCATTAAAGCCAGTAAGTTATGAACAACAACTGGCGCTTGTTTTCTCGCAGCAGCCGCTGTTTTTGATGTCGGGAGATTCGCTGCGTCACCCAAGCTAAAAACGTTGGGGTAAACATTGTGCTGTAGTGTGTGTTTGTTTACATTAACCCAGCCTTGACCAGCTCCATCAAGTACAGCTAATTTGCTCTGTTTGATAAAGTCAGGTGCGCTCATAGGTGGTGTAATATGGAGTAAGTCGTATTGGATAGCTACTTCTGAGACACCCGAATGCGTTGATACATCAAAAATCGCTGTTTTAGTATCAGCTTTGATTTCTTTGAGATTGTATTTGTATCTCACGTCTATCTGTTTACGCTCTACTACAGAAAGCAATGTTTCCGCGAATTCTTTTACACTGAAAATTACTCCCATAGCTGTGCAAAACATGACTTTTGACTGACAGCGAACCCCTTGTTTCCTAAAAGCGTCATCAGCCAAATACATAATCTTCAGTGGTGCTCCTCCACATTTAACCGGAGTATTAGGGTAAGTGAATATAGCATTACCGCCTTTGAAGTTCTTGATGACTTCCCAGGTGTAAGGGGCGTATTGATAAGCATAATTACTGCAAACGCCATCTTGCCCAATTGTTTCTTTTAGCCCTTTAATTAAATGCCAATCAATTTGAAGACCTGGAGCTAAAACCAGATATTCATAACAAATACGTTTTCCCTCCCTAGTAATTACTGTATTGTTGTCTGGGTCTAAGTGAGCTACAGAGTCTTTGAGCCAAGTAGCACCATCAGGAATATAGTCTTTTTCATCCCTAACTGTATCCTCAGCTTTGTAAACACCGCCGCCAACTAGTGTCCAAGCTGGTTGGTAGTAGTGCTTGTCTCTTGGTTCAATAATGGCAACATCAAGCTGCTTATTTTTTTCCAGCAGTTGGGCGGCGACTGTGATGCCTGCGGCTCCACCCCCAACGACTACAACTTGGTGCTGCACGCTGACTGCGTCACTTGGAATGGCTGATTCGCGATCTACTGGCTTAACTAGCACAGACATGATACTTTTGTCTCCCTCACAAGCTATAAACGAAATATTGAGCTAAAGGTTTAACTAGGGGAAGCTAGGTTACCGCAACGCTGGTTAGCAGTTCCTGTGATGTGGTCTGCGTGGATATGGGTTTCCAAACAATACCGAAGCGTGAAGCCAAGCTCTTGGACGAGATGGTAGTCACGGTCAACTTGTTCCAAAACTGGATCGACCAGAACTGCTTCTTGTGTATTGAGGTCAGCAATTAGGTAAGTATAAGTACAAGATTCGCGGTCGAACAATTGGCGAAAAACATCTATAGCTCTCCTAATACACTAATCAATGCAATTGACTGCAAACAAAATTCTGTTGCGGTGGAGATAGTAGTACGGTTAAGTTCAACTGCTTTCCTCGTCCAGCAAGCAGCCATAGGGTAGCTTTATTTTCGCCGCGTTGTACTTGGCGTGAGGGGTCAGAGAATCCTCAAAAGAGTTTGACTTTGAGATGAGCAGTTTGAGACATGGCATTTATTCATGCTTATTTCTATGCTAATATCCTATCATATCAGCTATGCCTGATATGTCAAAAGCGAAAAATAAATATTGAACTGTGCGACTGACTTTCAACGGCTATCTGATGTATCTGTTAGCTTTTGAGATTAAGGTAGTCTGTGTTTACTGCGTTGCT
Source organism: Scytonema sp. PRP1 (assembly GCF_036697665.2). Classification (NCBI taxonomy): domain Bacteria; kingdom Bacillati; phylum Cyanobacteriota; class Cyanophyceae; order Nostocales; family Scytonemataceae; genus Scytonema; species Scytonema sp. PRP1. The sequence goes on from NZ_JBAHYJ020000024.1 coordinate 95,551, forward strand.
TTGGCTTTGTTCTTACCTAGTCGTTTATTCTGGTGCTTGTTGGTCAGGATTGGCAGGACATCGGACAACTGTTTTTTATTGGGCTTGTAGTGGGAATGATTATGCTGGTTGGCACCTTGGATGTTGATACTAGCCTCAAAAACCCTGAGATTGTTAACAGATCGGTTTCTGGAAAACCTTGCTTAGAACCTGTCAAGAAACAAATTTTACAATTTGCTATCTAGAAAGTTTACTGAGCAAGCCTTTCTAACTTAAAAAAGGCAAGGTTGTTACGTGACAAGCTCTTACCAATTATCACCACTTCAAGGATGGCATAGAGGCTCTGACTGAAGTCGCTCATGCAGGCTCAACTACTATTAATGAGTATCCAATGACTATCGAACAGAGCAGTGTGGCAAAAATTTCATCATAGGAGTTAAATCATGCGGATTGCTAAAGACGTAACAGAACTGATCGGACGAACTCCTTTAGTGCATCTCAACAGGATTCCTCAAGCAGAGGGATGCCTCGCAAGGATTGTTGTGAAGCTGGAAGGAATGAACCCAGCCGCTTCAGTGAAAGACCGCATTGGGATAAGTATGGTGCTCTCAGCAGAGGCGGCAGGGTTAATTGAGCCACAGAAAACAGTTTTAGTGGAGCCTACCTCAGGTAATACGGGGATTGCACTAGCGATGGTAGCGGCGGCTCGTGGTTACCGTTTGATTTTGACAATGCCTGAGACGATGAGTTTGGAACGACGCGCCATGCTCCAAGCTTACGGTGCTTCTTTAGAGTTGACACCAGGGGTTGAGGGAATGCGGGGGGCAATTCGCAAAGCCGAAGAAATTGTGGCAATCACCTCCAATGCTTATATGCTGCAACAGTTTTGTAACCCAGCTAACCCGCAAATTCACAGGCAAACCACAGCAGAGGAAATTTGGGCAGATACCGATGGGCAAGTGGATATCCTCGTTGCTGGAGTGGGTACTGGTGGAACGATTACCGGAGTTGCTGAAGTAATTAAAGGGCGCAAGCCAAGCTTCAAAGCGATCGCAGTTGAACCCAGTAACAGTCCCATCCTTTCTGGCGGTAAACCAGGACCACATAAAATTCAAGGAATTGGTGCTGGATTTGTCCCAGAAATTCTCCGTACAGACTTGATTGATGAAGTCATTACAGTCAGCGACAATGAGGCAATGGCTTTCGGGCGGCGTCTGGCACAAGAAGAAGGATTGTTGTCCGGTATATCCTCTGGTGCTGCTTTGTATGCGGCAATTGAGGTAGGTAAACGACCAGAAAATGCAGGTCATTTAATCGTCATGATTCAGCCTTCCTTTGGGGAACGTTACCTGAGTACCGCTATGTTTCAAAAATTGGCAATTTAGGGATTTGATTGGAGCTACTGGAGAATACCACGAGCCATCGCTCGCAGCCATCTTTAGTCACCTTCTTTATGATTATAACGGCTGCAAGAGTTTACACCTTTAGCCACATCAGCTAGTAATTCATCTGCTAGGTCGAGAATCTGGGCTATTCGTTCATCACTGAGTTGATAATACACATAACGCCCCTGCTGTTGACGAACAACCAAATCGCAACACCGTAAACACCCAAGATGGTTAGAAACATTAGATTGGCTCAGTCCTGTCGCTTCTACAATCTCATTGACAGTTAACGGTCCACAACGCAAGGCATTGAGGATAGACATCCGTGAGTGGTCAGAAAACCCCCGAAACAGTTTGACCTTTAAATCAGTAGCTTTAGTTTTGGCGGGTTCAATTTTAGTGTTCATTAATATCCGCAAAGCGCTATTATTATGACATATCAGGCGTAACTGATATGTTAGTCAGAATGAAAAGCCTTGTAATTTCGTTCGGCTTATCAATACCTGCATCATAGTCCAAAACGTGTTTTTGGACAGGATAGCAACTTAGTATTAGCGTGTCAGCCCATGAACTCGACCCCTTCCCTCAAAACCCTACAAGCGCTAGTTGGCGGTATGGACTGCGGTGGCTGCGCCAAAACCATAGAAGCCAGATTGAAGCAGTTAACCGGAGTCACCGAAGCCGAAGTGAACTTTGCAACAGGGCGCTTGAGTGTATCCTACGACCCGAAACTATTAAATGAAACGGCAATCGCAGAGCGTGTTACTGCTTTGGGTTACACGGTTGATGTGGCTCAACCGCCTCAACTCAAAACCCTACAAGCGCTGGTTGGCGGAATGGATTGTCCTAGTTGCGCCAAGACCGTTCAAGCGAATCTCATGCAAATACCTGGGATTACTGATGCGTCCGTCAATTTTGCTGATGGTAAGCTCATTGTCTCCTATGACCCAGGACAAGTTGAGGAAACGTTTATAAAAACGCGCATACAAAAGTTAGGATATACCGTTGAACCTGTTGAAAAAAGTACGCCTGTTACAGGTGCTTCACCTGTAAAGGAAAAAACGCAGAAACAAGATTTCATCGGTTGGCGGTTTTGGATATCTAGTCGGCAAGGACAAAGCATTATCTTCTCTGGGTTAGGGTTATTATTGGGGGTCATCACACAGCAGTTGGCGCTACCCATCTGGATAGCAAGGGCTTTTTATGGCATAGGCATGGCGGTAGCCGGATTTCCCATAGCACGGGCAGGTTGGTTTGCTCTGTTGTCGCGCCAAGCCGATATGAATTTGCTGATGACCATTTCGGCAATTGGGGCTGTGATTTTGGGGGACTGGTTTGAGGGGGCGCTAGTCGTTTTCCTGTTTACACTAGGCACAACACTACAGACTTTCACCTTCGGTCGTACCCGCAACGCGATTCGTAACTTAATGAATTTAACCCCACCCACTGCCACCGTCAAGCGAGGTAATCAAGAGGTATCAGTTCGAGTGGAGGAAATTCAGGTTGGCGAAATTTTGACAATCCGACCGGGGCAGCGCCTAGCATTGGATGGAATCGTTATCTCTGGTAATTCAGCAATTGACCAATCTCCTATCACCGGAGAATCTATTCCAGAGGACAAAGCCCCAGGTTCGCACGTCTTTGCCGGAACTTTAAATCAAACAGGTTTTCTAGAAGTCGAAGTCACTCATAGCTCAAGTGACACCACCGTTGCACGTATTATTCACTTAGTGGAAACAGCCCAAGGAAGCCGCGCACCTACACAGCAGTGGGTAGACCGCTTTGCGTCTATATACACGCCCATTGTACTCCTGGTCGCCGTTGGCATTGCGCTGATTCCTCCATTGGTTTTCGCTCAACCGTTCACCGTGTGGATTTATCGGGCGCTGGTGATGCTGGTCATCGCTTGCCCTTGCGCTTTAGTGATTTCCACTCCTGTTTCCATTGTCAGCGCCATTGGTGCTGCAACCCGTCAAGGAGTTCTGTTCAAAGGGGGAAATGCTTTGGAAATAGCGGGGCGAATGAATACTTTCGCCTTTGATAAAACTGGAACCCTCACGCAAGGATTACCAGTCGTTCAAAAGGTTTACGAATTGGGCAACGCAGATACAAGAAAAGTGTTGCTGATTGCTGCCAGCTTGGAACAACAATCAGAACATCCTTTGGCTAAAGCTATCGTCACTGAGGCATTAGATAACGGATTAGAACTACAAACTCCTCAAAACTTTACGGCTGTTCCTGGTAAAGGAATTTGGGGAACATACAGCAATCAAATTTACTTTGTCGGTAATCGGCGTTTGTTTGTAGACCATGATGTACCACTCTCACAAGAGGCAGTAGCGCTGTTAGATGAAATTGAGTCCCAAGGTCAAATCCCTGTGCTGGTAGGAAAACGCAACACATTATTAGGAGCGATCGCCTTGGCAGACGGAGTACGGTTAGAAGCTTCTGAAGCTGTGCGGCTCCTCAAACAAGTCGGACTAAAACACATTGTTATGTTGACAGGCGATCGCTCAACAGTTGCCCAGCGGATTGCCCAACAAGTTGGACTCACAGAGTATCTGGCTCAACTGCTACCAGAAGATAAGCAACAAGAAGTTTATCGGCTTCGTCGTTCTGGAGTGGTCGGTATGGTTGGCGATGGCATCAACGATGCCCCTGCTTTGGCTGCTGCGGATGTTAGCTTTGCTGTGGGTGGCATTGATATTGCCTTGGAAACTGCCGATGTGGTGCTAGTAGGCGGCGACCTCAGACGGCTTGCTTATGCTGTGGATTTAAGCCGCCGTACTGTGTCTGTGATTCAGCAGAATGTTGTCCTCTCCCTCGTGACCAAGGGATTGTTTTTACTGTTAGGTACTTTCGGTTTTGTGGGGTTAGCTGTTGCTGTTTTGGCAGATATGGGAACATCCTTGCTTGTAACCGCAAATGGGATGCGGCTATTTAGAGCTAAGAACAACCAGTTTTAGTAGAATTATTTCAATTTTGTCTATATAATGGCTAAAAAATTCCTTCAATCTTCCAAGTTTTTTCACTTTATAGACTGGCTGGATGTCTTTGCAATTACTGCTTGGGGAATATTGCTGCTGAAATATTGGCTGACCGAGAAACTTGTCTTGCTAGTTCACCCCAGATACTTCTGGTTAGTCATTACCACTGGGGTTGCACTCTTATTTATTGCCGTTTTCAAAGCGTGGGGACTTTGGCGGAAGCATCCTACACCAAAGGTTCAGCATTTATCGTTATTTCCTCCGGGTTGGGCAAGTGTGCTGCTTCTGGTCATCGCCCTCGTAGGTCTAGTGGTCATTCCTCGACCTTTAACAAGCCAAGCTGCACATCAACAAAACATTGCAGATTTTTCAATTGCAGCCACCCGCGTTAAACCCCAAGCGTTCCGCGCTTCAAATCGACCAGAAGACCGTTCGCTGGTTGATTGGGTGAAAACACTGAGTGTCTATCCTGAACCAGATTCCTATGTCGGTCAAAAAGCTAAAGTCCAAGGTTTTGTAGTTCACCTTAAAACACTGCCCGATGATTTTTTAGTTATTATGCGCTTTGTGATTACCCACTGTGCCTTAGATGCCTCCCCAATGGGATTGCCTGTTAAATTAACCACCAGCCGTCAAGTCTATCCACCAGATACTTGGTTGGAAATTGAAGGTGAAATGATGACAGCAGAATTAGAAGGTAAACGTGAACTGACTATTCAAGCAAAGTCTATCAAACCAATTACAGAACCTAAGAATCCTTACGAATATTAAATACTGACAGCAGAAGGGTACGATTATTTGACACAAAATAAGAGCGCTAGTTAATGGAAGGCAGACAGAAAGAGTGTTTTGAGATTAGCGTACAATTTTCCCGTTTCGGTACGGTGACCTCTAATACAGCCCTTTAAATTGGTGAATAGAACGAACGCCATTTAGCGCTGTGACATCAAGGGGCAATCGAACGGTAAAAGTGCTACCTTTACCTAACTCACTTTGTACAGTCAAACTGCCGTAATGTGTCTGAACAATAGCCTGCGCGATCGCCAACCCTAATCCAGAACCGCCAGTGCTACGAGAGCGATCGCTATTCACCCGATAGAAGCGGTCAAAAATCCGAGAAAACTCCTGCTGCGGAATGCCAATGCCTGTATCTTGAACTGAAATCACAGCATTTTGGTCATTGCGGTCTAAAACAACTATCACCTCACCACCTACAGGAGTGTACTGGATGGCATTTACAATTAAGTTGAAAATTAGACGATAAAGCTGTTCAGAATTGCCTACGATATTCACAGGCTGATGCACCCGTATTAAAGATGCCAAGGATACTTTGGCTTTTGACGCCATCGCTGCAAATTCCTCAATTAAGTCGCTGACAATCTCATTCAAGCAACAAAGTTCATGTCGCACTGGCATGGACTGTCGATCTAGGCGAGATAAAAGCAGCAAATCAGCAACCAAAGTCGTGAGTCGCAGATTTTGACGCTCTACAGTTTGCAGAATGTCCCGCGCTTCTGTTTCATCCAATTGCGGCATCATAAGCGCTGATTCTACTGTTGCTCGTGTTGCAGCTAGAGGTGTTCGTAACTCGTGTGCTACATCCGCTGTAAATTGTTGAATTTGTTTGTAGGATTGATAAATCGGTTGCATTGCTAATCCTGCCAACCACCAACTAGCAACACCGACTAAACCCATTGCTGTTGGTAATCCCAACGCTAAAATTAATTTCACAGCATTTAGATAATTACTGAAGTCTTCCAGACTTCGCCCCACTTGGATATATCCCCAATCCCGATTGTCCTGGGTATGTAGCACAAAAGAAATTTGATGATAAAGGTTGCCTTTGTCGTCTTTTAGGGTTTGCCAAAGTTTTTTGTTAAAAAGTGGAGACAGTCCCTTTGGATAAGAGCCTGCTATGGCAAACAGGCGTCCTGAGTTATCGAAAATACGTACATAATAGTAGCCTTGGCTGATTGCGCTCTCCGTATGGCGTTTGAAAGTTAATTGCTCTTGAATGCACTTGTCTCCAACTACACATATATTTGGTAGAAGCTGCTTTAAAATCGGTTCCAAGCGTCCAGGTTGCTGTAGTTTCAGTTCAATACTGTCATGCAGAGTTCCTGCAACGGATTCCAGTTCCCGGTCTAAAGTTACCCAATGAGCATGAGATATTGCTTGGTAAACGCCAAATCCGCACAGACCTAAGATAAGAGCCATGACAAGCGCGTACCACGAAGCCAAACGCAAGCGGGTTAGCCTAAATAGTTTATTTTGATTCATGGTGTAAGATTAAGTCGATATCCCATACCATGCAAAGTTTCAATGGGGTTAGAGCAGCCACTTGACGCCAATTTGCGCCGCAACAAACGTATTTGAGCCGCGACTACATTACTAATAGGTTCTGCACTGACTTCCCAAATCTGATTGCGAATCTGTTCAGTAGTAACAATTTGGTTTGGGTGCTTCATGAAATACTCCAGCAACTGGAATTCTTTATGAGTTAGGGGAATCACCTGTTTTTCTCCCGTAGCATTTTGACTGACAATTGTACTACTGCCGTAATCTAAAGTCAGGTGACCAACAGTTAATTCCATTGGTTGGAAGTTAGGCGAGCGCCTCTGCAATGCTCGTAACCGCGCCAGTAATTCCGCCATGCCAAATGGCTTTACTAAGTAGTCATCTGCACCTGCATCCAGCCCAGTCACTTTATCTTCCATTCTGTCTTTTGCTGTTAGCATCAACACAGGTAAAGGATTTTTGCTGCTACGTAGCCGTTTACATAACTCCAAACCTGATATTCCAGGTAGCATCCAATCGAAAATAGCCAGCGTATACTGCGTCCAGCTATTTTCTAGATATGCCCATGCCTCATTACCATCCATAACCCAGTCAACGAGATACTTTTGTTGATTCAAAGTTCGCTTAATAGCAGCGCCCAAATCTGGCTCATCTTCAACTAGCAACACCCTCATAAAAAATTAAGATGTCAACGGTTGGTTTAGATTTTCTGAAAATTTACATACATAAATAGTTACAAGGATTTAGCCCAATACGGTTGCTGTTAAGACATTTATTCGTTTCGACAGCAGAGGGGCAGAGGAGAAAGAGTTATTGTCCAATA